>NZ_JBJJMM010000005.1:0-265044 GCF_046231795.1 Pseudomonas sp. KCJK9016
CTGCGGAGAATCGCTGACGACTCATACGCATACGTCTTTACTTGTACATACAAGCATATGCAATCGAGCGGCCAACTCTTTGAAGGATCGTTCAAGAAAATCGCCAGGCACCGCTGGAGGACGCCTGAATCAAGGGCTGGG
The DNA here is from genome assembly GCF_046231795.1 of Pseudomonas sp. KCJK9016. NCBI lineage: Bacteria > Pseudomonadati > Pseudomonadota > Gammaproteobacteria > Pseudomonadales > Pseudomonadaceae > Pseudomonas > Pseudomonas sp. KCJK9016. Next base: position 142 of record NZ_JBJJMM010000005.1, read on the forward strand.
AGGTGTTTGATTTTTTTTGCGGAGTTGATTGGTGCAAGTGAGGGACTGTTACAGAAGCGTGGTTTTGCGCCACGCTGGGGCGTTCGGTAACAAGTTGGTGCGCCGAGGGAAACAGGATTTGAAATGCAAATGTGGCGAGGGAGCTTGCTCCCGCTTGAGACCGAAGGGCTCCCGGTTCTGGCGAATACCAGACCGGGGGCGCTTAGCAGCCCAGCGGGAGCAAGCTCCCTCGCCACAATGTGTTTTACATGCGCAGATGTATCAGCGTGTCGTCAGCTCGATCACGCAGCATCCGGCATTGACAGCAATCTCCACCAGACCGGTGTTGCCGTCCAGTTGCAGGCAATCATGTCGGTCAAGTTGCGCAGCACTGTCACCGATCTGCACTTGCAGCGACTCGCTGACGCTGAAAACGAGAACCGTGCCGGCGGAGCTGAAAAGCCGCTGCTCACCCTCCAGCCACTGCAAGCGCGCGTTGTAACGCTGCGGCGCATAGATCAGGTTGAAGTCGCGGATCGCCCCGCCGAGCAAGGTGCAGGACACCTGGCTTTCGCCGCTGAAGGCAAACGGGTCGAGGGGTAACAGCGGTCGAGTGTCGTCACCGTCGACACACAGGGTCATGCCGTCGCCCTGCAACACCGTGATCACCCGTTGATAACCGCTGAACGTCGAGAAACCGCCGGATTCAGCGATGTCGGCAATCGACAGACGCCAGCCGAAACCGTCAAGACCGGCGCCCGCGTCACGGGTGATTTCCTCGGTGCTGCCGCCGCCGTTTTTCCACGGCATGCGCGGGTAGCCTTCAGCGCGTAGAACCTTCAACTCGCTCATTTATGCTCTCTATTTATGCTTTTTATTTATGAAACCGACCTTCCAGACGATGACGGGAACCGGGGTGGATCAGACGCGCAGCGGTCACCGGCTGACGACCCGACCAGGTGCGGCGGCGGATCAGCAGGCACGGCTCGCCCTTTTCGATCTGCAGCAATTTGCATTCGGACGGCTCGGCGAGGATCGCTTCGACCACATGCTCGCCTTCGGTCAGCGGTGCAACCTGGTTCAGATAGGCGTATGGCGTTTGCAGGGTGAAATCCTGCTTGAGGTATTCCGGGGCGACCAGCGCGTTGACGAAACGGTCTTCGATCTGCACCGGAATGTCGTTTTCGTAATGCACGATCAGCGAGTGGAACACCTTCTGCCCTTCGCGCATGTCCAGCGCCAGGGCGCGCTCGGAGCCGGCGGCTTCTTCTTCCAGGGTGATCACCTGGCAAGTGTGGCGATGGCCGCGGGAAGCGATTTCGTCGGCGATGTTATGCACTTCGAACAACGCGGACTGGCTCTTCGGTTCGGCTACGAAGGTGCCGACGCCCTGCATGCGCACCAGCAGACCGTCGGCGGTCATCTCGCGTAACGCGCGGTTGATGGTCATGCGGCTGAAGCCCAACTGGCTGACCAGCTCACTTTCCGACGGCACGCGGTAATGCGGCGGCCAGTTACCACTGTCGATCTGCTGGGTGATCATCTGTTTGACGCGGGCGTACAAGGGCGCCGGACTGTCGCCCATGTTCGCGGCCAACGGAGAGACTGGAGGCGGAGTCGGCACGATGGATCCCTGTTCATTGGATAAGGTTGCTAGCTTGCCGGAGTTTACCGGGCAGGCAAACGTCTGTATATGTATATACAAATAACACACGATGGGGTGCTGAACCATGTCCGCCTTCTTTGCCGAACGCGCGCTGCTGCCTAACGGATGGGCCAACAATGTACGTCTCGAGGTCAGCGCCGATGGCGTGTTGACCCGAATCCAGGCCGATTCCACCGCAGAGGGCGCCGAACGGCTGAGCGGTCCGCTGCTGCCGGGCATGCCGAATCTGCACTCCCACGCATTCCAGCGAGCGATGGCGGGACTGGCGGAAGTGGCCGGCAATCCCAACGACAGTTTCTGGACCTGGCGCGACTTGATGTACCGGCTCGTCGGAAAAATCAGCCCGGACCAGCTCGGCGTGATCGCCCGTCAGCTGTACATCGAAATGCTCAAGTCCGGTTACACCTCGGTAGCCGAATTCCATTACGTTCATCACGATCAAAGCGGCCAGCCGTACGCCGACCCGGCGGAACTCGCGTTGCGTATCAGCCAGGCCGCCAGCTCCGCCGGCATCGGTCTGACGCTGCTGCCGGTGCTCTACAGCCACAGCGGTTTCGGTGGCCAGACGCCCAACGAAGGTCAGCGCCGCTTTATCAACAGCACCGAAAACTACCTGAAACTGCAATCGCGCCTGCAGCCGTTGCTCGCTCGGCAGAAGGCGCAGTCACTGGGACTGTGTTTCCACTCATTGCGCGCGGTCACGCCGCAGCAGATCAGCGACGTGCTGGCGGCCAGCGACAAGCATTGCCCGGTGCACATCCACATCGCCGAACAGCAGAAGGAAGTCGACGATTGCCTGAGCTGGAGCGGTCGCCGTCCGTTGCAATGGCTGTACGAAAACACCGAAGTCGATGAGCGCTGGTGCCTGGTACACGCCACCCACGCCAATCCGGACGAAGTCACGCTGATGGCCAAGAGTCGCGCCATTGCCGGCCTGTGCCTGACCACCGAAGCCAATTTGGGCGACGGAATTTTCCCGGCGGTGGATTTCCTCGCTCAGGGCGGACGCATGGGCATCGGTTCCGACAGCCATGTGTCGTTGAGCGTGGTGGAAGAATTGCGCTGGCTGGAATATGGCCAGCGTCTGCGCGACCAGCGACGCAATCGCTTGTATGGCGCGGATCAACCGATGGTCGGGCGCACGCTGTATGACGCTGCCCTGGATGGTGGCGCTCAGGCACTGGGCCAGCCGATCGGCGCGCTGGAGGTCGGCAAACGCGCCGACTGGATCGTGCTCGATGGCAACGATCCTTATCTGGCCACCGCCAGCGGCGACGGGATACTCAACCGCTGGCTATTCGCCGGTGGTGACCGTCAGGTGCGCGATGTGCTGGTCAACGGTCAGTGGGTCGTACGTGAAGGCCGGCATGCCGGGGAAGAAGACAGTAATCGCGCCTTCACCCAGGTGCTGCGAGACCTGTTGGGCTGACATAAAAAAACCTGTGGAGGGCAACCTCCACAGGTTTTTTGTTATGCGTCAGTTGGACGTCCTGGCCATCTGCTGATCCGACGTCCGCCAGATCAACCGCGTGGTGTCGTACCCCTGCTGACGCGCCTTGCTCAGCAGGTCCTCACGCACCACGCCATTGACGGTCGGCGTGCGCGACAAAAGCCACAGGTAACGTCGGCTCGGGTCGCCAACGATGGCGGTCTTGTAGTCATCACTGACGTACAGCACCCAGTATTGGCCCTTGGCCGAGCCCGGAATCAGCCGCGAAAACCAGGTATCGAACTCGACCCACAATTTGTCGGTCTTGCCTGGCACCTGTGGGTAAGCCTTGCCCTTGACCTCTTCCCATTGCCAGTCCCTGGTCAGGCAGCGGTTGAAAACTCCCAGGTTGCCGTCAGGCTCGAGGGTATACCGGGCTTCGGATTGGGCGCAGTTGCGCTGGAAATACATCGGCAGCCGCGCCAGCTCGTACCAGGTGCCCTGGTAACGCTTGAGGTTGACACTGTGGACTGTCTTTGGCGCCAGCGGATCTTCACCGGTCGTGGCGCAGCCGGCCAATACCAGGCCGGCAAAAAGGATAAGCAATAACCGCTTCATTGTTTTTCTCCCGTGGGCGCGTTGCCCCGGTTTACTTCAGGCCTTGGCCGGAAAACATCAGCACTTTGTCACCGGCGTACTGCACGCTGATAAAGCTGTTCTTGTCGCCCCAGGTGCAGCTGGACATGCCGAGCGCACCCGAGCAATCGGTGGGTTTGCCGAGCAGCGTTTCCACTTCCGCCTTGGCCATGCCGGTCGAGAGCTTCGAATAGTTTTCCTGATTGACCTTGCTGCATGCGGCCAACAGCACGCAAAACGACAGAAGGGCGATAGATCGCAGCGACATGGTGTAACTCCTGGAACGGAAGGGGGATGGCCTGGCGCCAACCAGAAGCTTAGAAGAGAAAACCCCTGTCGGGTTCCCTCGGCAGGCGGCTATTTATTGACCCGCTCGTCCGGCTTTCATCGATAAATCAGACACTTTGTAGGGCTATTGAGCATTTCGTCGCCTTTAACGAAAGCGTCCTCATCTTTGACGCGCAGCGGTCGAAATAAGAGCAGCGCAAAGCCCGAGAGTGTGGCAAATTGCCGCCCTTTCTTGACCAGCCCCTTCGCGGTAGCTCACTTAATGACCAGAAACATGAAATTCAGCCACAAGATCTTGTTGGCTGCCGCCCTCGTGGTGGCCGTTGCATTCGCCTGTTTCATTTTGTTCAACGACTATCGACAACGCGAAGCCCTGAGCAACAGCACCGAATCCTCGATGCAGGAACTGGGCAGCCTGACCACCAGCAACATCCAGACCTGGCTGGAAAGCCGCATCCAGCTGCTGCAATCGATGTCGCAGCAGGTGGTCGCCGATGGCAGTGCTCCGGCCAGCCTGAAACGCATCATCGACCTGCCCGCCTACACCGGCAATTTCCAGCTCAGCTATTTCGGCGGCGCCGATGGCGTGATGTTCTCGATTCCGGCCGGCAACCGCGCACCGGACTATGACCCACGCGCCCGTGGCTGGTACAAGGCTGCGAACAGCGCCCAGCAGACCATCGTCACCGAGCCCTACATCGCCGCTTCGTCGGGCAAACTGGTGATCACCATCGCCACCCCGGTGCAGCGTCAAGGCCAGATGATCGGTGTGGCCGGCGCCGACATCGACCTGACCAGCGTCAGCGCGATCATCAACTCGCTGAACTTCGGCGGCCACGGCCACGCCTTCATCGTCAGTGCCGACGGCAAGATCCTGATCCACCCGGACAGCAAGCTGGTGCTCAAGACCCTGGCCGAGGCCTATCCCAACGGTGCGCCGAAAGTCAGCCCGGGCCTTAAGGAAGTCGAGTTCGACGGCAAGACTCAACTGATCTCCTTCACCCGCGTCAACGGCGTGCCATCGGCCGACTGGTACGTGGCTCTGGTGCTGGACAAGGACACGGCGTTCTCGATGCTCAGCGAGTTCCGCACCTCGGCACTGATCGCCATGATCATCGCCGTGGTGATCATCATCGCTTTGCTCGGCATGCTGATCCGCGTGCTGATGCAACCGCTGCTGGCCATGGGCCGCGCCATGCATGACATCGCCGAAGGCGAAGGCGACCTGACCAAACGCCTGACCATCCATGGCCACGACGAATTCGGCGCGCTGGGCTTGTCGTTCAACCGTTTTGTCGAGCGTATCCACACTTCGATTCGCGAAGTGTCTTCGGCCACCGGGCAAGTCAACGAAGTCGCCCTGCGAGTGGTCGCAGCCTCCAACTCGTCGATGTTCAACTCCGACCAGCAGGCCTCGCGCACCAACAGCGTCGCCGCTGCAATCAATCAACTCGGCGCCGCCGCCCAGGAAATCGCCCAGAACGCCGCCCTCGCCTCGCAGCATTCCAGCGATGCGCGCAGCCTGGCGGTCGACGGCCAGCAGGTTGTGGATAAAACCATCCATGCGATGCAGCAACTGTCGGCGAAGATCAGCGACTCCTGCGGCAACATCGAAACCCTGAACAGCAACACTGTGAACATCGGGCAAATTCTGGAAGTCATCACCAGCATCTCCCAGCAGACCAACCTGCTGGCGCTCAACGCCGCCATCGAAGCGGCCCGTGCCGGTGAAGCCGGTCGTGGGTTCGCCGTGGTCGCCGACGAAGTGCGCAATCTGGCGCACCGCACCCAGGATTCGGCGCAGCAAGTGCAGAGCATGATCGAAGAACTGCAGGTCGGCGCACGCCAGGCCGTCGGCATCATGACCGAGAGCCAGCGCGAGAGCGAAAGCAGCGTCGGCATCGCCAACCAGGCCGGCGAACGCCTGGAAAGCGTAACCCAGCGCATCGGCGAGATCGACGGGATGAACCAGTCGGTGGCAACCGCGACGGAAGAGCAGACGGCGGTGGTCGAGTCGATCAACGTCGATATCAACGAGATCAACACGCTGAACCAGGAAGGCGTGGAGAACCTGCAGGCGACGTTGCGCGCTTGTGCGGATCTGGAGCAGCAGGCTGCGCGGTTGAAGCAGTTGGTGGGTAGCTTCAGGATTTAAGGCACTGCCGCAGGCCTCTTCGCGAGCAGGCTCGCTCCCACATTGAAAAGTATTTCAAATGTGGGAGCGAGCTTGCTCGCGAAAGCGGCCCCAGCAACAACGGAGATTCAGAATCTGGACCCGGGCTCGGAAAGAAACACCAACTCCTCCGCCGTAGACTCCCTTCCCAACACCGCATTGCGATGCGGAAACCGTCCAAACCGCGCAATCACCTTCTGATGCCGCTCGGCATAATCGAGGTTGTCGGCAAACACTCCGCGCTCCGCCTCCGGCTGTTCAGCCACCAGTTCGATGAACCGCGAGACCGCTTCATTCTGCACCGCGAGGTTTTCGCAGTGTTCGAAGACGAGGTAGATGAAGAGTCGCTGAACCGGTTTCAACTGCCGGTCGAAATCCGCCGCGATGCCTTGGGCAACCAGCTTCTGCGCCCGCAGGTCACCGGAAAAGGCCTTGGGTGTATCACGAAAGATCATTCGCGGGAGTTGATCGAGCAACAGCACCACCGCCAGCCAGCCTTCGGGACGTTGCGTCCACTCGGTCAATCCGCCGGCGAGGGCCTGATCGACAAGGACCCCGAAACGCTCACGCGCCTCGAGGTCCTGGCTGTCTTTCTTGCCGAACCACAACTTGCCCTGTTGCGCCGTCACTTCAGTAGCCGACTCGGCATGGCCGAACCACCAATCGAGCAACGGCTGCCAGGGCGCGGTCATGGTTTATTCCTTGTGGTAAGCCGTGGCGCGGGCGACTTCTTCTTTCGAGCCGAGGAACACCGCGACGCGCTGGTGCAAGCCTTCAGGCTGAATGTCGAGAATGCGCTGGTGACCGTCGGTGGAAGCGCCGCCCGCCTGTTCCACCAGGAACGACATCGGGTTGGCTTCGTACATCAGGCGCAGCTTGCCCGGCTTGGACGGCTCGCGGCTGTCGCGCGGGTACATGAACAGACCGCCACGGGTCAGGATGCGGTGTACGTCGGCCACCATCGCCGCGACCCAGCGCATGTTGTAGTTCTTTTTCAGCGGGCCTTCTTCACCGGCCAGCAGTTCGGAAACGTAGCGCTGTACCGGGGCTTCCCAGTGACGCTGGTTGGACATGTTGATCGCAAATTCCTGGGTGCTTTCAGGAATGGTGATGTCTTCGTGGGTCAGGACGAAGCTGCCCATTTCGCGGTCCAGGGTGAAGCCCTTCACGCCGTTGCCCAGGGTCAGGATGAGCATGGTCTGCGGACCGTAGATCGCATAACCGGCAGCGACCTGCTGGGTGCCCGGCTGCAGGAAGGCCTTTTCGTTCAGGGCTTCATTCTGGCTCAGGTATTCGTTCGGGCAGCGCAGTACCGAGAAAATGGTGCCGACCGGGGCGTTGATGTCGATGTTCGAGGAACCGTCCAGCGGGTCGAACACCAGCAGGTAGGCGCCTTTCGGGTATTTGCCCGGGATCTGGTAGGCGTTGTCCATTTCTTCGGACGCCATGCCGGCCAGGTGACCGCCCCACTCGTTGGCTTCGAGCAGGATTTCGTTCGACAGCACGTCGAGTTTCTTCTGCACTTCGCCTTGCACGTTTTCCGTGCCCATGCTGCCCAGAACGCCGCCCAGGGCGCCTTTGGACACGGCATGGCTGATCTCTTTGCAGGCACGCGCCACCACTTCGATCAGGAAGCGCAGATCGGCAGGAGTGTTGTTGCTGCGGGTCTGCTCAATCAAATAGCGACTCAGGGTAACGCGGGACATGGACGGCTCCGGTGGAATGGGGGGCTGAAAAACCCGCGCAGTTTACAGGGAGTCTGAAAACGTAGCGAGCAATGACGCCCGGTAACGTGCGTCGAGTGCAATTCCTGCTATCAGACGTGATCGGACCGGGAGAGTTCAGGCACGGATTTCAGCGTAGTCGCAAACCCGACGGGTGTAGAGGCCACACCCGTCCGATTCAGGATTTGGCCGGCGGCTTGCGCAGCAGGCTGAACGCCATCACCGCCAGAAACAGCACACTGAGCAGTAACACCGCCCACAGGCCGAATTTCTTCCACTGGGTGTTCGCCATCGCCGTGGTAGTGGCCGAAGTGGTTTGAGGCGCCACCACATCCCCTTGCACCGTGGCCTTGCCCAATGTGGCCAGTTTCTCCGGTTTGAAATCGGGGATCAGCGTGCTCAGAGGCAGGTTCGCCGTTCTCACCGTCGGATTGCCCAGCGCCAGGCTGTAAGGCCCGTCACCGCGCGCAAGGAAGATCACCTGCGTGGCGCGCACCGCGTACCTGAGGCTCGGGGCCTGTTCGCCGAGACCACCGCCGCGTTCGTCGACCGTCAGTTTCAACTGCTGGACGGTCTGCCCGTAGAGCTGCAATTCGTTCTGCACCACGTCCTGGCCATTCTGGGTCAGGCGATAGAGCAGACCACTGCTCATCGTCTGCCACGGCAGACTGGTTTCGCGGCGTCCCGACAGCGTCACCGGCGCCAGGCTGTTGGGTTGTTTCAACTCGACCTGGACCCGTTCGACATTCAGCCCCATCGGCAGCTGCCAGGTGTATTCACCGGCCTTGGTGCTGCTGCCGGCCAGCGCGGGTGACCAGACCAGCGGCAACGGCAGATTTTGCGGGTCGCTGCTTTTCAACTGCGCCGACGTCAGGGTCGGCGCTGCGTTCGGTGAATCCCACAGCAGGCGCAGATAACGCGCCGATTGCCCCGGCAACGCAACTTCATGCTGTTCGATGCGCTCGTCGGAAAAGGTCAGGCGCGCAACCTGCCCTTCGCCCCACGGTTGCCAGTGCTGCAAGTCGTCGCTGGCTTCGATGCTGAAACGCTGGAAGCCATCCCGCTCGCTGGTCCAGTCGAGGATCAGTTGCTGTAACGGCGCCTTGATTGCACTGGCATCCAGCAGCCAGCCGCGCAGCACCTCTTCCCCCGCTTCCAGCTGGCTGGATGGCTGCACTTCCACCAGCGTGCCGGTGGTGGTCGACTGAACCCGCACACTCGGAGCACGTTCGGTGGCATCCGCCGAGTTGTACAGCGGGAACCACTTCACCGCGTTCAAGCGACCGTCGTCACGGGTCTGCGCCGATTCCCGGGCCTGCGCATAGGCCTGCGGTTCACCCGCGGCGTTGAACACCCGCAGATCGCCGAGATCGGTCTGACGCGCCTGCAACTGCACGTTCAGCGGCAGTTCGAGGCGATACCACGGGCCCGCGCCAGTGACCGACAACGGCACCTGCGCCGCAAAGTCCGCCGGTTTTTCCTGGCCGACGGCCGTCATGGCCACACCCAGCAACAGCCACCCCAGATTCAATAAGCGACTCAAGACGACACTCCTTCGGTTTCCGGGGCCGGTTTGTCCGCCTCCGGTGCAGCTTCGACGCGTTTGGGCGGCAGCGGCGCGAAATAACCCACCACCAGCAGCAACACGCCGACGCCGATAAACGAGACGATTCGGGCCAGACCGCCACGGTTGCTCAACTCGACAAAAATCAGTTTGGCCACCACCAGCGCAATCAGCGCCGCACCGATCAGCCACACTTCGCGGTGATGGCGCAGGTGCCCGCCGATCATCAGACCCAGCGCCATCAGCGTCCAGACGATGGACAATCCGGCCTGTACCAGCATCGATTCGAGCAACAGATCCAGCTCGAACGGGATTCCCGCCCAATGGTGCGCGGCGCGGGTCACCAGCGCGGTGCAGAAGGCGAACAGCGAAACACCGGCGATCAGTTGCGAGGCGTGAGCGGCGTAATCCTTGCGGATCGACAGCTCGGCCACCGCGCTGCGCGACCAGACATAAACACTGAACAACGCGATCAGCAGCCCCAGCTCCAGGGGGTTGATCAGCGGCACGTAGGGCAACGGCTCGGCATTGCCGTCGCTGACACCGTTCGCCAGCCAGAACCAGATCAGCATCAACAGCGCCAGCGGCGCTGCCGCGTACAAGCGATACTCGCGAGCGAACGCCGCCACCGGCCACGGCCAGTTGCGCGGCGCGGCCATCAGCAACAGATACACGCTCGGCAGAATCGCCCAGCCCAGCCAGCGCCAGGCGTTGTATTGCTCGGACAACAGCAGCAGGCCATAGCGCAACTCCAGCGCCAGCACGCCGATCAGCAACCAGCAGCCGAGCACATGGGCCGTACTCAAGGCCCGCGCCGGCAACATCGACCCCAGACGCCGCAGGCTGAAAAAATGCACCGCGAACACTGCCGCCCATGCCAGCCAACCGACATTGGCCGCCGGGTGATAACGCGAGTGCCACGCGGCGAGCAATACCAGCCCGGCCGCCGGAATCAGCAAGGTGCAGAGCAACCCGAGCGACGGCCATTTCAGGCGCAATGCCAACAGCGTCCACAAGGCGACACTCAGCGCGGCGACCAGCAGCAACAACGTCGCCTGCAGATTCAGCGGAGCAAAACGCAGCACCTCACTGACCCACGCCAGCGCCCACCAACCGGCACCCCACACCAGCAGCACTTCGGACAGTCGCTGCAAACTCAGCACATCGAACGCCGAAGCATGATTGCCCAGTTGCAGGCGCCACGCACCGATCATCGCTGCCAGCCCAAGCACCAATGGCGTCCAGAATCCGCCATGACCCAGCGGCCGCAGACCTTCACTGGACAAAGGCCCGAGCAGTTCGGGACCGGCCAGCAAGAACGCCGCGCCGCCGATCAACTGCAACAACAGACCGAAGACAAAACTTGCGCGCTGCTTGAGGTACAGACTGAGCCAGATGATCAGCAAGCCACTGGCCGCCCACACCGCACTCGCCGTCTGCCACGGCAGCACGAACAACACCGCCAGATTGATCAGCACCAGCCCCGCCAGCAGCACCACCGACAAGCCGCGCAGCAGCCGCACATCGCTGCGCACCATCTCGTCACGCGCCGCCAGCAACATGCCGGCGATCAATGCCAGACCGATCAGCGATGCGCTGAGCAAACCACTCCAGCCGGCGCTGAACACCGCCGCCGAATCCTCGCCCGCCCCTTGCAGGCGCAACAGGAACAACGCACCACCCAGCAGTTGCACGGCAAATGCGGTGAACAGGAACGTGCGCGATTGCAGGCGCAAGCCGGCGAACAACGTCACCAGACCGGCCAATGCCCAACTGATGGCCGTGGCCTGGACGAAGAAAAACAGCGGCGCCAACAGATAGAGGAAAGTCAGACCAAGACTCGCCAACACCGGCAGGCCCTGGCGCTCCCACGCCGAGGTGAGTTCCGCCGGGGCTTTGCGCAATTGATGGAAACTGAACAGCAGCGCGATACCAAGCATCAGCGCGCCCAGCGGTGCTCCGTCGAGCAGGCTGCTTTCGCCGACGCGCAATTGACCGAGAAACGCCAGCGCCGAGCCCAGTTGCAGTAACAAAGCAAAGACTCGGGCGAACGGGCGATGTTGACGCAAGCCAAGCCAGAAAATCCCCGCGCCCTCCACCGCCCAGGCCGCAGAGGTCCAGCGCGCATCCAGCCCCAGCGGAATCGCCAGGCTGGCGAAAATCACCCCGAGCGCCAGGCAGGTTTCGCCCAGCAACAAGGCGCGACCGCCCATCAACAACCGAGCGAGGGTCATGTAAATCATGCCTAGCGCCAATGCGCTGAACGCGGCGGCAAATTCCAGATGCTGCACCAGCGCAAATTGCAGGCCGAAACCCACCAGCGGCGGACCGAACAGCAGGGTGCCGTCGACGTAGTCGCCCTTGCGCGCCGACCAATGCAGCAGCGCCTCACGGTCGCCGTCTGCCGGGGCGTCCGGCATGTCCAGCAACTTGCGTCGGGCGAACAACAGGCCGATGGCCAAGTACATCAGGAAGAACAGAATCAGGAACGGCTCGGTGCTCCACAACAGCTCCGGCGCATACGAACGCACGCCCCAGGCGAAACCGATGCCGAAAGTGCCGGCGAAACCGATCAGGTTGAGCAGACGCCAGGCCTTGAACCAGGCGATGGCGAGAATGCCGGCATTGAGCAACGCGAAATAGCTGAACAGCGCGACATGGTTGCCGGCGCCGGTGGAGGTCAGGATCGGTGCGGCGAAGCCGCCCAATGCGGCGGCGCAGGCCAGGGCCAGGGAATCCTGGGTGATCGCCAGGATCGCCGAAAACACCGTCACGGCCACCAGCAAACCCAGGGCGGCGGATGGATCGAGCAGCGGATGCAGGCGCATCGCCGCGAAGACCGTCAGGTACAACACCGCAATCCCGGTGCCTTGCAGCATCAAGGCGTAACTGCTGTTGCGATGGCGCAGCCACCAGCCCAGCGCCAGCAGTCCCAGTGCCGCTGCGGCAACCCCGGCGTAGCGCATTTCGATCGGCACCACCATGCCTTCGGTGGCATAGCGCAGCAGGAACGCCAGACCGAAGAACAACAGCACCACACCCACCCGCAGCACGGTGTTGCCACCGAACAGCCAGTTGCGCGCAGCGCTGATGCCACGCTCGATGAGGTTCGGGCCACGGGGTTCGGCGGGCGGTTGTGGTTCGGGCGTGACGGCGTCGAGCTGCCAGACATCGGCCGGCAACGGTTGATGGGTTTCGCGGGCCTCGGCAGCGACCGGTTCGAGTTCAGGTGGCAGCTCCCAGACCAGCTCGGGAACTGCGGCGGGTACTTCTTCGGTCACCCGGACCGGTTCGGCAGCAGCCTCTGGAGCAGGCTCGACGCCGGGTGGGGCGTCCAGCACGCCGGCGCCTTCGAGCAGAAACAGACGCTGCTCGACAGCCTGCAAGGCGATTTTCGCCTGTTCAAGTTGAATCTTGTGTTCCGCACTCTGCGAGCCGAGCCGGGCGATCCGGATCGTCTGGCCGATCACCAGGCCCAGCAGCGCGCCCAATAGCGCAGAACTGAACGACTCGTCGAGCAGCCAACCGAGCAGCAGCCCGATCAACATGAACATCCATTGCATGGTCGATATCCCTGAGCAGCCCCGGAACGGGGCGAAATCAGGGCTCAGTATATCGGCCCGGCCCAACGAGCGTGGGGCCGGACGCACATTTGTCGCTAAAAGTTACTCCAGTGCCTTCCAGATATCCGTGGCGTACTCGCGAATCGTCCGGTCCGACGAGAACCAGCCCATCCGCGCGGTGTTCAGCACAGCCGAACGCCACCAGTTGTTCGAGTCGTGCCAGAGCGCATCGACGCGCATCTGCGCTTCCCAGTACGCATCGAAGTCGGCGCAGACCAAGAAGCGGTCGTAGTCCATCAGCGAATCGATCAGCCCGGTGTAGCGCGAGGTGTCATCCGGCGAGAACACACCACTGCGAATCGCCTGCAATACATCGCTCAGACGGTGAGAGGCGGCGATGTCCGGCGCGGCACTGAACTCGTGGTTCTGCTTGCGCGCTTCGACCTGCTGGGCACTCAGGCCGAAAATGAACATGTGCTCGGCACCGATGCGCTCGCACATTTCCACGTTGGCACCGTCGAGGGTGCCGATGGTCAGCGCGCCGTTGAGGCCGAACTTCATGTTGCTGGTGCCCGACGCCTCGAAACCGGCGGTGGAGATCTGCTCCGAGAGATCCGCCGCCGGAATGATGCTCTCCGCCAGGCTGACGTTGTAGTTAGGCAGGAACACCACCTTCAGCAAGCCGCGCACGGTCGGGTCGTTGTTCACCACCCGGGCGATGTCGTTGGTCAGTTTGATGATCAGCTTGGCCTGGTGATAACTGGCCGCCGCCTTGCCGGCGAAGATTTTCACTCGCGGCACCCAATCGGTTTCCGGCTGGGCGCGAATCGCCTGATATAGCGCGACCGTATGCATCAGGTTGAGCAACTGACGCTTGTATTCGTGGATCCGCTTGACCTGCACATCGAACATCGCCGCCGGGTTGACTGCGATTCCCAGCCGTTCGTGAATCAGATAGGCCAGCGCTTTTTTGCTGTGCAGCCGTTGCTCGGCGAAGGCCTTGCGGAAGGCCGGCTTCTCGGCGAACGGCTCAAGGTCGAGCAGACGCTCTTGCGGATTGTCCAGCACATCCGGGCCGAGAGCATCGACCAGCATCGAGGTCAGTTCGGAGTTGGCCTGGTACAGCCAGCGGCGGAAGGTGATGCCGTTGGTTTTGTTGTTGATCCGTTCCGGATACAGCTTGTGCAGTTCGGCAAACACGGTCTTGCGCATCAGTTGTGTGTGCAGGCCCGACACGCCGTTGACGCTATGGGAACCGAGGAACGCGAGGTTGCCCATGCGCACCCGGCGACCATTGTCTTCCTCGATCAGCGATACCGCCCGCAACACGTCGAAATCGTGAATGCCCTTGGCCCGCAACGAGTCGATGTGCTGGGCGTTGATCAAATAAATGATCTGCATGTGCCGCGGCAGCATGCGCTCCATCAGCCCTACCGGCCAGGTTTCCAGCGCTTCGGGCAGCAGCGTGTGGTTGGTGTACGACAGCGTATCGACGGTGACTTGCCACGCCGCATCCCAGGCCACGTCGTAGACATCCACCAGCAGCCGCATCAGTTCGGCGACGGCAATCGAAGGGTGAGTGTCGTTGAGCTGGATCGACGCATGATCGCCCAGGGTCAGCACCGAGGTGTGCATGTTGCGATGACGGCGCAGCAGATCCTGAAGCGACGCGGCGACGAAGAAGTATTCCTGACGCAGACGCAGTTCCTGACCGGCCTCGGTGCTGTCCGCCGGATAAAGAACGCGGGAGATGCTTTCGGCGCGAGCCACCTCGGCCACGGCACCCAAATGGTCACCGGCGTTGAAGCGCTCCAGGTGCAGATCTTCCATCGCCCGGGCCCGCCACAGACGCAAGGTGTTGACGCTCGCCCCTCGCCAGCCGACCACCGGGGTGTCGTAGGCAATCGCCCGCACGGTTTCGGCCGGGTGCCAGACCTGCTTGCTCTTGCCGGTAACATCGGTGACGGTTTCAACGCTGCCGCCAAAGCCGATGGTGTAGACGACCTCTGGCCGTTCGAACTCCCACGGGTTGCCGAAATCCAGCCAGTGCTCGGTCTGCTCCTGCTGCCAGCCGTCGACGATGGCCTGGCGGAACAGGCCGTGCTCATACCGAATGCCGTAGCCGTGGCCGGCGATGCCGAGCGTCGACATGCTTTCCATGAAGCACGCCGCCAGCCGTCCGAGGCCGCCGTTGCCCAGCGCGGCGTCGGGCTCCAGCAGGCGGATGCGCTCCAGATCCACGCCCAGCTCGGTCAGTGCCTCGCGGGCGACGTCGAGCAGGCCAAGATTGCTCAGGCTGTCGTACAGCAATCGGCCGATGAGAAATTCCAGCGAGAGGTAATACACCCGCTTCTGCCCTTTGCGGTAGATCTGTCGGGTGTGATCCATCCAGTGCTCGACCATATGATCGCGCGCCGCCAGGGCGATGGCTTCGAACCAGTCATGGTCGAAGGCGTGATCCGGGTCTTTGCCCACCGCGTAGGTGAGCTTGGTCAGGACGGCGTCGCGGAATGCGGCCACCTCTGCTTCGCGAACTAGTGGTTCTTGAGTCATCGATAGGACCTCGAGCGAGCGGGGAATTGTCAGAGCCTAGACGGTCTGACCGACGGTGGCGGCTCTGGTTCGGCAGTTTTTCCTGAGAGTGTGCGTTCGTCCGGCAATACCCTGGCGAATGCCTGAATGAATGCAGGGGCCATGCCGAATTGTCGGCTCCGGTGATGACAGAGAGAAAAAAACCGGCGAAAGGTTGTTCAAAAATCCACCCGTCCCGGTATGATCGCGCGCCCTGACGCACACGCCTGGTAAACCCTGATGATGAAGCCCAACCTGATCGCCGCCGCCGAGATCGACCGTCTCGAAACCTGGGCCAAATATTCGGCCCCTATGTGCGGCTCGTGCGTTTCCAGCTGCTGTACGCTGCCGGTCGAGGTCAAGATCAAGGATCTGGTGCGCATCGGCGTGGTCGACGAGTTCGAACTGGGCGAACCGCCGAAAAACATCGCCAAACGCCTGCAAAAGGAAGGTCTGGTGGAGCGCTTCAACCAGAAGTCGGGGATCTTTACCCTGCAGCGCATGAGCAACAACGATTGCTACTACCTGGATCGCAAGAGCCGGCTGTGCACCATTTATGACAAGCGCCCGGACACCTGCCGCAACCACCCGAAGATCGGCCCGCGCCCGGGGTATTGCGCGTACAAGCCGAAGGAAGTGGAGCGGGTGCAGAATTCGCGGTCGATCGAGCGCTTCTGATCCCGACGCCTGATCGTTCCCACGCAGACGGTTCGAGGTGGGAACGAGACTTTCAAAAGCCAGACAAACAAAAACGCCCCCGGTCTCTCGACCGGGGGCGTTTTTTTCAAGCCTGGCTAAATCTTATGCCTTGGCTTTCTTGGCAGCGCGGGTACGCTCGCCTTCGTCCAGGATCTTCTTGCGAAGACGGATGGACTTCGGCGTCACTTCGCACAGCTCGTCATCCTGGATGAATTCCAGAGCCTGTTCCAGAGTGAAGCGGACAGGTGGAACCAGAGCGATGGTTTCGTCTTTGCCCGAAGCACGCATGTTGTCGAGCTTCTTGCCCTTGGTAGGGTTGACGCCCAGATCGTTGTCACGGCTGTTCAGACCCACGATCTGACCGTTGTAGATCTCCTGGCCGTGTTCTACGAACAGCTTGCCACGAGCCTGCAGGGTTTCCAGGGAGTAGGTCAGTGCCTTACCGGTTTCAACCGATACCAGAACACCGTTCTGACGACCGGACATGTGGCCGGACTTCATGGTGTCGTAACGATCGAAGATCGAGGTCAGGATGCCTGCGCCGTTGGTCAGGGTCAGGAACTGGTTACGGAAACCGATCAGACCGCGAGCCGGGATGTTGTACTCCAGGCGCACACGGCCCTTGCCATCCGGGGACATGTTGGTCAGGTCGCCCTTACGCAGACCCATTTCTTCCATGACCTTGCCCTGGGATTCTTCAGGGATGTCGATGGTCACGTTTTCGAACGGTTCCTGCTTCACGCCGCCCACTTCGCGGATGATCACTTCAGGACGGCCCACAGCCATCTCGAAGCCTTCGCGACGCATGGTTTCGATCAGTACCGACAGGTGCAGCTCACCACGACCGGATACCTTGAACTTGTCGGCGGAGTCGCCTTCTTCAACTTTCAGGGCAACGTTGTACAGCAGCTCTTTGTCCAGACGTTCCTTGATGTTGCGGGAAGTCACGAACTTGCCTTCTTTACCGCAGAACGGCGAGTCGTTGACCTGGAAGGTCATGGAAACGGTCGGCTCGTCGACGGTCAGCGGCTTCATCGCTTCGACAGTGTTCATGTCGCACAGGGTGTCGGAGATGAACAGCTCGTCGAAACCGCTGATGCAGACGATGTCGCCGGCCTGGGCTTCTTCGACGTCAACGCGGTGCAGACCGTGGTGACCCATCAGCTTCAGGATACGACCGTTGCGGCGCTTGCCTTCGGTGTCGATGGCGACGACCGGAGTGTTCGGCTTGATGCGACCACGGGCGATACGGCCAACACCGATCACGCCCAGGAAGCTGTTGTAGTCCAGTGCGGAGATCTGCATCTGAAACGGACCGTCACGGTCAACGGCCGGCGCTGGAACGTTGTCGATGATCGACTGGTACAGCGGGGTCATGTCTTCGGCCATGTCGGTGTGGTCCAGACCGGCGATGCCGTTCAGGGCCGAGGCGTAGACGACTTTGAAGTCCAGCTGTTCGTCGGTGGCACCGAGGTTGTCGAACAGGTCGAAGATCTGGTCCAGAACCCAGTCAGGACGCGCGCCCGGACGGTCAACCTTGTTGATCACGACGATTGGCTTCAGACCAGCTTCGAAAGCCTTCTTGGTCACGAAACGGGTTTGCGGCATAGGGCCGTCCTGGGCGTCGACCAGCAGCAGCACGGAGTCGACCATCGACATTACGCGCTCTACTTCGCCGCCGAAGTCGGCGTGGCCCGGGGTGTCCACGATGTTGATGTGGTAGCCGTTCCAGTTGATGGCGGTGTTTTTCGCCAGAATGGTAATGCCGCGCTCTTTTTCCTGGTCGTTGGAGTCCATCACGCGCTCGTCGTTGAGCTCGTTGCGCTCCAGGGTGCCGGATTGACGCAGGAGTTTGTCTACCAGGGTGGTTTTACCGTGGTCAACGTGGGCAATGATGGCGATGTTACGTAGATTTTCGATCACTTGTGTATCTCGATCAGAGGATTCGGTTTGCTGACAAGTCATGGCAGCGATTGGCAGTAGTGTCCGGCATGGCCGTTACAGCTTGACGGCAGTGTCGGGGGGCCGGTGACGCAGGCCACAGGCAAACAGCCCCGGGCACTTAGCTCGGTCGATAAACGCGCACATTGGCATGCCCCTCACTGAGCAGATGATGGGCATGCAGGCGACTCATCACGCCTTTGTCGCAATACAGCAGGTACTGGCGAGTCGGATCCAGTTCCTTGAAACGAGCGTTCACTGCGTAGAACGGCATCGTCTGTACCTCTATGCCGGCGAGTTCCAGCGGATCATCCTCGGCAGCATCCGGGTGACGGATGTCGATGACGATCTGACCGGCCAGCGCCTCGCTGACTTCTTCGATTTGCAAATCCTGGCCCAATTCGTCGATCACCCGATCGATCGGCACCAGTCTGGCGTTTGCGAGCGCACGCTCGAGCACCGCCATATCGAATTCCTGCTCTTCGTGCTCGACCCGGCCACGCTTGGCGGCGGTCTTCGGGTTGACCGAGATGACGCCGCAATACTCCGGCATGTGCCGGGCGAAGTCACCGGTACCAATCTGGTCGGCCGTGTCGATGATGTCCTGCTTGTGGGCGACGATCAGCGGTCGCAGGACCAGCTTGTCCGTGACGCAATCGATGACCGACAGGTTCGGCAACGTCTGGCTCGACACCTGGGAAATCGCTTCACCGGTGACCAGCGCATCAATGTGCAGGCGTTCGGCAATGCTCGAAGCTGCGCGCAACATCATACGCTTCAATACGACGCCCATATGACTGTCGTCGACCTTGCCGAGAATTTCGCCCAGCACTTCTTCGAACGGGACACTGACAAATAGCACGCGTTGCGAGCTGCCGTACTTCTTCCAGATGAAATGCGCGACTTCCATCACGCCCAGTTCGTGGGCACGACCGCCCAGATTGAAGAAGCAGAAGTGCGTCATCAGGCCGCGGCGCAGGATCTGGTACGCAGCAACCGTCGAGTCAAAGCCGCCGGACATCAATACCAGCGTCTGCTCCAGCGCACCGAGCGGGTAGCCGCCGATGCCATTGTGCTGGCTGTGGATCACAAACAACCGTTTGTCGCGAACTTCGATGCGGACTTCGACTTCCGGCGCTTTCAGGTCGATCCCCGCGGCACCGCATTCACGGCGCAGCTTGCTGCCGACGTACTTTTCGACATCCATCGAGCTGAACGCATGCTTGCCCGCACGCTTGCAGCGCACCGAGAAAATCTTCCCGGCCAGCAAGTCACCGAAGTGCTGCTTGCACTTCTCGGTGATGTCGTCGAAGTCACCCAGCGGGTACTCGTCGATCTGCAGAAAGTGCGCGATGCCCGGCATGCAGGTCAGGCGCTCGCCCATTTCTTTCAGGGCCTTGGGATCGGTGACGCGGGTTTCCAGCTCGAGATTGTCCCATACGCCGTTCACCACCACGGCCGGGTCCAGGTCGCGGAGCACGGTACGGATGTTCTTGGCCAGCTGGCGGATGAACTTCGTCCGGACAGGTCGGCTTTTGATGGTGATCTCGGGGAAGACTTTAACGATTAGTTTCATGAAAACAGCGCGCGCTGGGCCAGCCGAAAAAGGGGGGCGCGGATTATAGCGGAAATTGCTCAAGGTTTAACCAGTTAATGTGCAGAAGGTTTTTGATGCACCAAAACGGGTCATTTTCGACTCAAGACGCTACATTAAAGGGCGAGATTTTTACCGTTTGTGCGTTTTGCACCCTTATAAGCGTGAATTTGGGGCAGAAAATCCATGCTGGGGCACTGGCATGCAATTTGCTCCCTTGTGAGGCAGGTTGCCTTGGCAGATATTCGCGCCGGCATCACCAACATTTAAGGGCATCCACTACCAGCCCTAAGCCACCCGGAGGACACTATGTCGAAGTCGGTTCAACTCATCAAAGATCATGACGTCAAGTGGATTGATCTGCGCTTCACGGACACCAAAGGCACTCAGCACCACGTGACCATGCCGGCTCGCGATGCGCTGGAAGACGACTTCTTCGAAGCGGGCAAGATGTTCGACGGTTCCTCCATCTCTGGCTGGAAAGGCATCGAAGCCTCCGACATGATCCTGATGCCGGACGACGAAACCGCCGTTCTGGACCCGTTCACCGAAGAACCGACCCTGATCCTGGTGTGCGACATCATCGAGCCTTCGACCATGCAGGGCTACGACCGCGACCCTCGCGCCATCGCCCGTCGCGCCGAGGAATACCTGAAGACCACCGGTATCGGTGACACCGTATTCGCCGGTCCCGAGCCTGAGTTCTTCATCTTCGACGAAGTGAAGTTCAAGTCCGACATCTCCGGCTCGATGTTCAAGATCTACTCCGAGCAAGGCTCGTGGATGTCCGACCAGGACGTGGAAGGCGGCAACAAGGGCCACCGTCCTGGCATCAAGGGCGGCTACTTCCCGGTTCCGCCGTTCGACCACGACCACGAAATCCGTACCGCCATGTGCAACGCACTGGAAGAGATGGGTCAGACCGTTGAAGTTCACCACCACGAAGTGGCAACCGCCGGTCAAAACGAAATTGGTGTCAAGTTCAACACCCTGGTGAAGAAAGCTGACGAAGTTCAGACTCTGAAATACGTTGTACACAACGTGGCCGATGCCTACGGCCGCACTGCGACCTTCATGCCGAAACCACTGTACGGTGACAACGGTTCGGGTATGCACGTGCACATGTCCATCGCCAAAGACGGCAAGAACACCTTCGCTGGCGAAGGCTATGCCGGCCTGTCCGAAACCGCCCTGTACTTCATCGGCGGCATCATCAAGCACGGTAAGGCCCTGAACGGCTTCACCAACCCGGCCACCAACTCCTACAAGCGTCTGGTGCCAGGTTTCGAAGCTCCGGTGATGCTGGCCTACTCGGCTCGCAACCGTTCCGCCTCGATCCGTATTCCTTACGTCAACAGCCCGCGCGGCCGTCGTATCGAAGCACGTTTTCCGGATCCGGCCGCCAACCCGTACCTGGCTTTCGCAGCGCTGCTGATGGCCGGTCTGGACGGCATCCAGAACAAGATCCACCCAGGCGACGCAGCAGACAAAAACCTGTACGACCTGCCGCCTGAAGAGGCGAAAGAAATCCCGCAGGTTTGCGGCAGCCTGAAAGAAGCCCTGGAAGAGCTGGACAAGGGCCGTGCGTTCCTGACCAAGGGCGGCGTATTCTCCGACGATTTCATCGATGCCTACATCGCGCTGAAATCCGAAGAAGAAATCAAGGTCCGCACCTTCGTACACCCACTGGAATATGAGCTGTACTACAGCTGCTGATCCGGTAGCGCTGCGCTACGCGGCGTGACAAAAGAGAGGCCTCCTTCGGGAGGCCTTTTTTTTTTGGAAATTTCCGACAACTTCCATCCAGATATCCGAAAGCAACTGAAGCATCGTCGGGCATCAATCCCTTTGAGCGGCTCGTAGCCTTTACCCCTTACGGCCACTCAAGGAATCAGACGATGAAACAATGCCTTTTCCAGATACTGCTTGCCGCTCTGGCGATGCTGTCCATGCAAGGCTGCACCTCCCACCGGGAACCCGGGCAGATAGAGCGCAACCTCTTGCTTGAAAGCCGCACGTCGTGGGACGGGACTGCCTACACGAACTACCCCGATGCCGCTCCCCGACTGTCGGTGCTCAAGCTCAACATCCCTGCCAACACATCGCTCCAATGGCATACCCACCCCATTCCCAACGCTGCCTATATTCTCTCCGGCGAACTGACCATCGAAAGCTGGGAAGATGGTCGCCGCAAACGATTCAAACAGGGAGAAGCCGTCGCCGAAATGGTCAACCGCAGCCATCGCGGCATCACCGGAAACGAACCCGTGGAGCTGGTTGTGTTCTATGCTGGCGGCGAGGGTATTCCATTGTCGGAGTGATATCCGCTGCTCACAGGACGTTCGAATGCGGCCACTGCTGATGATTCTGTTGCTGATTTGCGCGTGCTCCGCTTCTGCGCAGATCTACAAGTACACCGACGCCAACGGCAACACGGTGTACAGCGACCATTCGCCGGATGGCGTGAAGTCGCAGCCGGTGGAACTGCCGCCACTCAACAGCGTCAAGCCCCAGACCCCGGGTGCGCCGTCGTCGGACACAGCCAACCGTACGCCTGCGCGCAATGCCTACGAAGTGCTGGAGCTGACCGGCCTGCCCACCGAAGAAGCCTTGCGCGCCAACAACGGCACGTTCACCGTCAGCGTGCTGATCAAACCGCGCCTGCAGGCACCTCATCAATTGCGCCTGCTGCTCGACGACACGCCTTATGGCCAACCGAGCAACGTGCCGATCCTGCAACTGGTGAACGTCGACCGGGGCGAACATCGGCTGGCGGTCCAGGTGATCGATGGCGCGGCGATCATTCAGCAGAGTCCGGCAGTGGTCTTCACCGTGCAGCGGGTACACAAACCATGACTCGCGGGTTGATCGCTGCATGTCTGGCCTTGCTCGCGTGTGGCGCCTCTGCCGAGGTCTTTACTTATGTCGACGCGCAGGGCAATCGCGTCTACACCGATCAACCGCGTGGCAACGCCAAGCGTGTGCCATTGGCCACCAGCAATCGCATGGCCTCGAACCCGACCGGAGCGGCGCCCGTCATTCCGGTGAAAAAAAAACCGGAACAACCGCTGTTTCGCTACGACATGCTGCGGGTGCTGGTGCCCGAACCGGACGCGACCATTCGCAGCAGCGCCGGCGAGTTGATCGTCAGCGTCACCAGCGAACCCGGCTTGCAGAAGGGCCATCGCTATCGCCTGCTGCTGGATGGCCAGGCCACCGGCGAGCCCGGTCTGAGCCCGGTGTTCCCGCTGAGCAATATCGATCGTGGTAGCCATAATCTCTCGGTGGAGATCCTCGACGAGCAGGATCGTATCGTCGAGCGCACCGCCAATCAGCCGTTCCACATGCAGCGCATTTCGCTGGCGCAAAAACGTCAGGTAAAACCCTGCACGACCGACGACTACGGCGTGCGCCCGGAATGCCCGCTGAAAGACAAACCCGCCGAACCCAAAAATCCCTTCCTGCGTTTCTTCTAACGCCGTTCAGCTCTGCGCACTATATTGGTGCAGAAGATTGCACTGTACCCGCACGACATCCCATTTTGGTTCGAAAGTACCCGCCAGGGCTGGCCCGTCGCCGCGCAATCGAGCGTAAAACACCTGTTTCAGGCGATGAACGCTTCTTTTCGGAGCCTTGGTTTGGTTTTTGCATTTTCCTCGCACCGGCGCTTCGTTTCTCGCGCACGCCTTGCTCCAAAAGAGGTCCTGATGACCATAAGCGATGCACTCCACCGATTGCTGCTCGACAACCTGACTACCGCCACCATCCTGCTCGACGCCGAATTGCGCCTCGAGTACATGAATCCGGCGGCGGAGATGCTGCTGGCCATCAGCGGACAGCGCAGCCATGGCCAGTTCATCAGCGAGCTGTTCACCGAATCCACCGAGGCGCTCAATTCGTTGCGTCAGGCGGTGGAACAGGCGCACCCCTTCACCAAGCGCGAAGCGATGCTCACCGCCCTCACCGGCCAGACCCTGACCGTGGACTACGCGGTGACACCGATTCTCAGCAACGGCGCGACTCTGCTTTTGCTGGAAGTTCACCCGCGCGATCGCCTGCTGCGAATCACCAAGGAAGAGGCGCAACTGTCGAAACAGGAAACCAGCAAGATGCTGGTGCGCGGTCTTGCACACGAGATCAAGAACCCGCTGGGCGGCATCCGTGGCGCCGCGCAACTGCTGGCCCGGGAGCTGCCGGAAGACAGCCTGCGCGACTACACCAACGTGATCATCGAAGAGGCCGACCGCCTGCGCAATCTGGTCGACCGCATGCTGGGTTCGAACAAACTGCCGTCTCTGGCCTTGTGCAACGTTCACGAAGTACTGGAGCGTGTCTGCCAACTGGTCGAGGCCGAAAGCCAGGGTTGCATCACGCTGGTGCGCGATTACGACCCGAGCATTCCCGACGTGCTGATCGACCGCGAGCAAATGATTCAGGCGGTATTGAACATCGTCCGTAACGCGATGCAGGCGATCAGCAGCCAGAACGAGCTGCGCCTGGGCCGCATCAGCCTGCGCACCCGCGCCATGCGCCAGTTCACCATCGGCCATGTCCGCCATCGTCTGGTGACCAAGATCGAGATCATCGACAACGGCCCGGGGATCCCGGCGGAACTCCAGGAAACCATTTTCTTTCCCATGGTCAGCGGACGTCCGGACGGTACCGGACTCGGCCTGGCCATCACCCAGAACATCATCAGCCAGCACCAGGGCCTGATCGAGTGCGACAGCCATCCAGGCCACACCACGTTCTCGATCTTTCTGCCACTGGAACAAGGAGCCACATCGACATGAGCCGTAGTGAAACCGTGTGGATCGTCGATGACGACCGTTCTATCCGTTGGGTCCTGGAAAAAGCCCTGCAACAGGAAGGCATGACCACCCAGAGCTTCGACAGTGCCGATGGCGTGATGAGCCGCCTGGCCCGCCAGCAGCCGGACGTGATCATCTCCGACATCCGCATGCCCGGTGCCAGCGGTCTTGACCTTCTGGCGCGGATTCGCGAGCAGCACCCTCGACTGCCGGTCATCATCATGACCGCTCACTCCGACCTGGACAGCGCTGTCGCCTCCTATCAGGGCGGCGCGTTCGAATACCTGCCCAAGCCGTTCGACGTCGACGAAGCGGTTTCGCTGGTCAAGCGCGCCAACCAGCACGCCCAGGAACAGCAAGGTCTGGAAGTGGTGCCGGCCCTGACCCGCACCCCGGAAATCATCGGCGAAGCGCCGGCGATGCAGGAAGTATTTCGCGCCATCGGGCGCCTGAGCCACTCCAACATCACCGTGCTGATCAACGGCGAATCCGGCACCGGCAAAGAACTGGTGGCCCATGCCCTTCACCGTCACAGCCCGCGGGCCGCCTCGCCGTTCATTGCGCTGAACATGGCGGCCATTCCGAAGGACCTGATGGAGTCCGAACTGTTCGGCCATGAGAAAGGCGCGTTCACCGGCGCGGCCAACCTGCGGCGCGGTCGTTTCGAACAGGCAGATGGCGGCACGCTGTTCCTCGATGAAATCGGCGACATGCCGGCCGACACCCAGACCCGACTGTTGCGGGTGCTGGCCGATGGCGAGTTCTATCGCGTCGGCGGGCATGTGCCGGTCAAGGTCGATGTGCGGATCATTGCCGCCACCCACCAGAATCTGGAAACCCTGGTTCACGCCGGGAAATTCCGTGAAGACCTGTTCCACCGCCTCAACGTGATCCGCATCCATATTCCGCGCCTGTCGGACCGACGCGAAGACATCCCGACGCTGGCCAAACACTTCCTCAGCCGCGCCGCACAGGAACTGGCGGTCGAGCCGAAACTGCTGAAAAGCGAGACCGAGGAATACCTGAAGAACCTGCCGTGGCCGGGCAACGTGCGACAGCTGGAAAACACCTGCCGCTGGATCACCGTGATGGCGTCCGGGCGTGAGGTGCACATCGGCGACCTGCCACCGGAACTGCTGAGCCTGCCGCAGGACTCGGCACCGGTGACCAACTGGGAACAGGCGCTGCGCCAGTGGGCCGACCAGGCCTTGGCACGGGGTCAGTCGAGCCTGCTCGACAGCGCAGTGCCAGCGTTCGAGCGGATCATGATCGAGACCGCGCTGAAGCACACTGCCGGTCGTCGTCGGGATGCTGCCGTGCTGCTGGGCTGGGGCCGCAACACCTTGACCCGCAAGATCAAGGAACTCGGCATGAAGGTCGATGGCGGGGATGACGACGAAGGTGAAGAAGGCTGACTGCACCGCCGCAAGGCACCGTGACCCTTAATCGGGCACGGTCGCGGGCTCGACCTGGTGTCGTGACACGCTGAAAAAACCTTCCGGTGAAAAGACGAAGGCCCCGTATTACGGGGCCTTCGTCATTGTGTCGGAGTTTTTTGTTTCAAAACCAGAAAACCTGGCACGCACTCTGCAAAAGCCTCATCAGGTGATTCGATTCACCCACCCTTTCGGGGGCCTTGGTACAGGCAGGCCGGGGATTCCCCTCTTTACACGGGCTCACACCACAAATGTGATGAGCCCACCCTTTTGGGGCCCTTGATACAGGCAGGTCAGGGGTTCCCTCTTTACACCGGCTCAGCACGCCATGCGATGAGCCCGCCCGTTTCGGGAACCTTGGTACAGGCAGGCCGGGGATTCCCTCTTTTATTGCTCCCGGAGATGGATCTCCAGCCGCCAGCGGTCATCGACCGCCTGGCCGGCCCACTCCCCTTGCAGCGGCCGCGCTGCCAATACCGTCAGCAACAACCCGCCATCACTTGGGCGAGTCCGCCAGTTCACATCCTTACCGTTGAGCTTCAACTGGCCTTTGCGGGCCGGTCCCTCGGCCTGGAACAGCAATGCGACGGTGCCGTCGACTATCTCGCCGTGCAGCTTCGGTTCATTGTTGAACCAGACCGCCAGGCCACCATCGATCACCTCGACCTGCTGCAATACGCTGGGGTCGGGGTTGGTCAAGCGGCCGATCATCAATCCGACCATCAGGCCAAAAATCGCCAGCGAACCCATGACCCGCGGGAATAGTTTCGAACGCGGGTCGGCTGGCGGCGTAGAATGCGCGTCATCTTTACCTGCGGAGCCGTGCATGTTTCACGTCATCCTTTTTCAACCGGAAATTCCACCGAACACCGGTAACGTTATCAGGCTGTGCGCCAATAGCGGCTGCCACCTGCATTTGATCGAACCGCTGGGCTTCGAGATGGACGACAAGCGCCTGCGCCGCGCCGGCCTCGACTACCACGAGTACGCCACGCTGCAACGCCATGCCGACCTCGCCAGTTGCCTGGCAAGCCTTGGCCATCCAAGGCTGTTCGCCTTCACCACCAAAGGTTCACGCCCGTTTCACGATGCCGCGTTCGTGCCGGGCGATGCCTTTATCTTCGGCCCGGAAAGCCGTGGCCTGCCACCGGAAGTGCTGGATGCCCTGCCCGGCGAACAACGCCTGCGCCTGCCGATGCGCGAAGGCTGCCGCAGCCTGAACCTGTCGAACACCGTGGCAGTGGCCGTGTACGAAGCGTGGCGGCAGAACGGTTTCAAATAACCCAAAAACGACTGTGGGAGCGAGCCTGCTCGCGAACGCGGTGCATCAGCCGACAAATCTGTCTCTGACACACCCTGTTCGCGAGCAGGCTCGCTCCCACAGAAGTGAAGCCGGACCGATTACTGAACGGTCGGCGTCTCGCCAGCTTCCTGCATGCGCTGCAGCTCTTGCGCATAGAGGGCGTCGAAGTTCACCGGGGCCAGCATCAGGGCCGGGAACGAACCACGGGTCACCAGGCTGTCCAGGGTTTCGCGAGCGTACGGGAACAGGATGTTCGGGCAGAAAGCACCCAGCGTGTGGCTCATCGAAGCCGCGTCCAGGTTCTTGATCAGGAAGATACCGGCCTGCTGCACTTCAGCGATGAAGGCGACTTCTTCACCGTTTTTCACGGTCACGGACAGGGTCAGCACGACTTCGTAGAAATCGCCTTCCAGCGCCTTCTGGCGGGTGTTCAGATCCAGACCGACGCTCGGATCCCACTGCTGGCGGAAAATCGCCGGGCTTTTCGGAGCTTCGAAGGACAGGTCGCGTACATAGATGCGCTGCAGGGAGAATTGCGGTGCGGTTTCTTCTTCGCTGGCTGCAGTGTTCTGTTGGTCAGTCATCTCAGATCCTTTCTGATCTTGGGTCTTTTGGGTTCTTGGTGAGGTGCAGCAGTTCAGGCCTTGAGCAGCGCGTCGAGCTTGCCGGCGCGCTCCAGGGCGTACAAATCGTCACATCCGCCGACGTGGGTGTCGCCGATCCAGATCTGCGGCACGGACGTGCGTCCGGCCTTCTGGGCCATGGCGGCGCGCAGTTGCGGCTTGCCATCGACCTTTATCTCTTCGAACGCCACGCCTTTGTTCGCGAGCAGGTGCTTGGCGCGCGAGCAGTAGGGGCAGTAATCGCTGGAGTAGACGATGACGTTACTCATATCACTTCACCAGTGGCAGGTTGTCGCCTTTCCAGCTGGAGATCCCGCCGGACAGCTTGGCGGCGGTAAAGCCGGACTTCATCAGCTCGCGGGCATGGGTGCCGGCAGTCTGACCCAGGGCGTCGACCAGAATGATGGTCTTGGCCTTGTGCTTTTCCAGCTCGCCGATACGGGCAGCCAGTTTGTCCTGGGGAATGTTCAAAGCACCGACGATATGACCAGCGGCGTATTCCTTGCTCGGACGGATGTCCACCACCACGCCGGCTTCCTTGTTGACCAGTGCGGTCAGCTCGCCCGTGCTCAGGCTTTTACCGCCGCCCTGCACCGTGTGCGCCAGCAGCAAGGCCAGCAGTACGACGAAGATACCGACAAGAATGTAGTGGTTAGTGGCAAATTCAATCAGGTGAGCAACCATCGAAGGAGGATCCAGGGCGTTAAAATGTCGGCCAGTATACACAGCCACTATGGTGGGCCAAACCCCGTCCGGCGGTGACGCCGCCGGAACTTAGCTTTAAACTGCCACTCCCTTTTCCATCGCCCTCTTCTTATTAGCCACGAGTGGATTCCATGACTACCACGCCTAAACCTTTGGTCCTGATGATTCTCGACGGCTTCGGTCACAGCGACAGCCACGAATCCAACGCCGTCTATGCGGCCAAAAAGCCTGTGCTGGATCGCCTCTGGGCCACCGTGCCGAACGGCCTGATCTCGGGCAGCGGCATGGACGTAGGCCTGCCGGACGGCCAGATGGGCAACTCCGAGGTCGGTCACATGAACCTGGGCGCCGGACGTGTGGTGTATCAGGATTTCACTCGGGTGACCAAGGCGATCCGCGATGGCGAGTTCTTCGAGAACCCGACCATCTGCGCCGCCGTGGACAAAGCCGTTGCCGCCGACAAGGCCGTGCACTTCATGGGCCTGCTGTCGGACGGCGGCGTGCACAGCCATCAGGATCACCTGGTCGCCATGGCCGAGCTGGCCTTCAAGCGTGGCGCCGAAAAAATCTACCTGCACGCTTTCCTCGACGGCCGCGACACCCCGCCGAAAAGCGCCGCCTCGTCGATCGAACTGCTCGACGCGACCTTCCAGGCCCTGGGCAAGGGCCGCATCGCCAGCCTCATCGGCCGTTACTACGCCATGGATCGCGATAACCGTTGGGACCGCGTGGCACAGGCCTACAACCTGATCGTCGACGGCCATGCCGAATTCAGCGCCGCCACTGCCCAGGAAGGCCTTGAAGCCGCGTACGCCCGTGGCGAGAGCGACGAATTCGTCAAGGCCACCCGGATCGGTGAGCCGGTGAAAGTCGAAGACGGCGACGCAGTGGTGTTCATGAACTTCCGCGCCGACCGTGCGCGCGAGCTGAGCCGCGTGTTTGTCGAAGACGGTTTCAAGGAATTCGAGCGCGCACGCCAGCCAAAAGTGCAGTACGTTGGCCTGACCCAGTACGCCGCCAGCATCCCGGCCCCCGCAGCCTTTGCGCCGGGCAGCCTGGAAAACGTGCTCGGCGACTACCTGGCGAAAAACGGCAAGACCCAGCTGCGTATCGCCGAAACCGAGAAATACGCCCACGTGACCTTCTTCTTTTCCGGCGGTCGCGAAGAACCGTTTCCGGGCGAAGAGCGTATCCTGATCCCGTCGCCGAAAGTCGCCACCTATGACCTGCAGCCGGAAATGAGCGCGCCGGAAGTCACCGACCGTATCGTCGACGCCATCGAGCATCAGCGTTACGACGTGATCGTGGTCAACTACGCCAACGGCGACATGGTCGGCCACAGCGGCGTGTTCGAGGCGGCGGTTAAAGCAGTGGAATGCCTGGACACCTGCGTCGGTCGGATCGTCGACGCCCTGGAAAAGGTTGGCGGCGAAGCGCTGATCACCGCCGACCACGGCAACGTCGAGCAAATGGCCGACGAAGCCACCGGCCAGGCGCACACCGCACACACTACCGAGCCGGTGCCGTTCATCTATGTCGGCAAACGTGATCTCAAGGTCCGAGAAGGCGGCGTACTGGCAGACGTAGCGCCGACCATGCTCAAGCTGCTGGGCCTGGAAAAACCGGCAGAAATGACTGGCACTTCGATTCTGGTGTAATCGCCCGTCTGAAACACTGAAAAACCCTGTGGGAGCTGGCTCGCCAGCGATAGCAATCTGACAGCCAACATCTATGTTGAATGTGCAGGCGCCATCGCTGGCAAGCCAGCTCCCACAGTGGTTTATGGAGTTTTCGAAATGGAATCGGGCCTATTGCTTGCCCCAGTTATCACACAGCCCCAATTGGGCGTTTTTTTTGCCGCGTGGGCCGGGCATACTAGGCCGTCCCTTACCCTGGTGCCGCCCGCCCTTATGCTCCGCGTCCTGATCGCTCTCGCTCTGACATGCCTGCTCCAACCGGCCTTCGCGGATGAGCGCGCGCAAACCCAACAGCAACTGGACGCCACGCGCCAGGACATCGCCGAGTTGAAAAAGCTGCTGGGCAAGCTCCAGGAAGAAAAATCCGGCGTACAGAAAGAGCTCAAGGGCACCGAAACCGAGATGGGCAAGCTCGAGAAGCAGGTCGATGCCCTGCAAAAAGAGCTGAAAAAGAGCGAATCCGAGCTGCAGCGGCTCGATGCGGAGAAAAAAAAACTCCAGAGCGCGCGCACTGAACAGCAGCGACTGATCGCCATCCAGGCTCGCGCGGCCTATCAGAATGGTCGGCAGGAATACCTCAAGCTGCTGCTCAATCAGCAGAATCCCGAGAAATTCGCCCGCACCCTCACCTATTACGACTACCTGAGCCAGGCCCGCCTGGAGCAACTGAAGAATTTCAACGAAACCCTGCGCCAGCTGGCCAATGTCGAAAAGGACATTTCCGCGCAACAAGCCCAGTTGCTGGCACAGAAAACCGACCTCGACACCCAGCGTGACGCCCTCGACAAGGTTCGCAAGGAGCGCCAGCAGGTGCTGGCCAGACTCAACGACGACGTGAAGGCCCGCGATCAGAAGCTGGCGGCCCGCGAGCAGGATCAGGCAGACCTGTCTAAAGTCCTTAAAACCATCGAAGAGACCCTGGCCCGCCAGGCCCGTGAGGCAGAAGAAGCGCGGCAGAAAGCGCTGATCGCCCAGCAGGAAGCCGAAAAAAAGCGTTTACGTGAGGCCCAGGCCCGCGCCGATGCGGACTCGGACACCAGCGACGCCCCGCGCAAACCGGCCAGACCCACGCCTGGCGCGCTGGTATCCAGCGGCGGCGAGACATTCGGCGGCCCTTTTGCCGCCACTCGGGGAAAACTTCCATGGCCGGTTGATGGTCGACTGCTGGCACGTTTCGGTGAAACCCGTGGCGATGACGCCCGCACCAAATGGGACGGCGTGATGATCAGCGCCTCTGCCGGCAGCCAGGTACACGCCGTACACGGCGGGCGCGTGGTGTTTGCCGACTGGTTGCGCGGAGCCGGACTGCTGGTGATCCTCGATCATGGCAACGGTTTTCTGAGCCTTTACGGTCACAACCAGACGCTGCTGAAGTCGGCTGGTGACGTGGTTAAAGCCGGTGAGTCCATCTCCACTGTCGGTAACAGTGGCGGGCAGGACACGCCAGCGCTGTATTTCGCAATTCGTCAGCAGGGTCACCCGAGTGATCCGGCACAATGGTGCCGCGCGCAAGGATAAGCGCGGGCAACCTAAATTAGGAGTTCGTTCGACATGCTGCATTTGTCCCGCCTTACCTCGCTGGCCCTGACGATCGCCCTGGTGATCGGCGCGCCTCTGGCGTTCGCCGCGCAACCGGCTCCGGCTGTCGCCCCGGCAGGCACTGCCGCGACTTCCAAGGCCCCGTTGCCGCTGGAAGAGCTGCGCACCTTTGCCGAGGTGATGGACCGGATCAAGGCGGCCTATGTCGAACCGGTGGACGACAAGACCCTGCTGGAAAACGCCATCAAGGGCATGCTCAGCAACCTCGATCCGCACTCTGCGTACCTCGGCCCGGAAGACTTCACCGAACTGCAGGAAAGCACCAGCGGCGAGTTCGGCGGCCTGGGCATCGAAGTCGGCTCGGAAGACGGCTTCATCAAGGTCGTGTCGCCAATCGACGATACGCCTGCCTCGAAGGCCGGCATCCAGGCCGGTGACTTCATCGTCAAGATCAACGGCCAGCCGACCCGCGGCCAGACCATGACCGAAGCCGTGGACAAGATGCGCGGCAAGATCGGTCAGAAAATCACCCTGACCCTGGTGCGTGACGGCGGTACGCCGTTCGACGTGACCCTGGCCCGCGCCGTGATCCAGGTGAAAAGCGTCAAGGCGCAATTGCTGGAATCGGGTTACGGCCTGATCCGCATCACCCAGTTCCAGGTCAAGACCGGTGAGGAAGTCTCCAAGGCCCTGGCCAAACTGCGCAAGGACAACGGCAAGAAGCTCAACGGCATCATCCTCGACCTGCGCAACAACCCGGGCGGCGTGCTGCAGGCGGCGGTAGAAGTGGTCGATCATTTCATCACCAAAGGCCTGATCGTCTACACCAAGGGCCGGATCGCCAACTCCGAGCTGCGTTTCTCCGCCACCGGCAAGGACGAAAGCGAAGCAGTGCCAATGGTTGTGCTGATCAACGGTGGCAGTGCCTCGGCCTCGGAAATCGTTGCCGGCGCCCTGCAGGACCAGAAACGCGCCGTGGTCATGGGCACCACCAGTTTCGGCAAGGGCTCGGTGCAGACCGTGCTGCCGCTGAACAACGACCGTGCGCTGAAGATCACCACGGCGCTGTACTTCACGCCGAATGGCCGCTCTATCCAGGCCCAGGGCATCGTCCCGGACATCGAGGTACGCAAGGCCAAGATCACCAACGAAGCGGACGGCGACTACTTCAAGGAAGCCGACCTGCAGGGTCACCTCGGCAACGGCAACGGCGGCGCGGACCGTCCAAGCGGTTCAGGCGGCAAGGCCAAGGCGATGCCGCAGGATGACGATTACCAGCTGGCTCAGGCCCTGAGCCTGCTCAAAGGCCTGAGCATCACCTCCGGCCGTTGAGGATGTCCTTGCGTTTCGTCCTTGCCCTGCTGTGCTGTCTGGCGGGTGCTGCTTACGCAGAACCTGCCAGACCGGCACCTCAAAAAGCCTACCTGACACTGATCATCGACGACCTGGGGCAGAACCTGCCCCGGGACCGTCGCGTGCTGGCCCTGCCCGGGCCAGTGACCACGGCGATCATGCCCGACACCCCGCACGCCACTGAATTCGCCCGCGAAGCCCATCGCGCCGGCAAGATCGTGATCCTCCACATGCCGATGGACCCGGCCACCGGGCCGTTTGCCTGGCACCCCGAACTGCCTGTCGAAGAACTCGAAAAACGGCTCAACGCTGCATTCAAAATGGTCCCGTACACCGCAGGCATCAACAACCACATGGGCAGTCGCATGACCGCACAACCTGTGGCGATGGCATGGTTGATGGGTGAGTTGCAGCGCCGCCACAAGTTCTTCGTCGACAGCCGCACCAGTGCGCAAACGGTCGCGGCGCAACAGGCACAGAAGATCGATCTGGCAAGCGTTTCGCGGGACGTGTTTCTCGATGACGAACGCACCGAAGCGGCGATCTACACCCAGTTGCAGACCGCGATAAACCTGGCGCGCAAACAGGGTTCAGCGGTGATGATCGGCCATCCTTATCCACAGACGCTGGCGGTGCTTGAGCGGGAGCTGCCGAAGCTGAAAGCCCAGGGCATCGAGTGGATCGACATCAGGCAGATGATCAGTGTGCGCAGCAATCGCGCAACGACCGCCCATGGCAAGGACGGCGTCTACCGATAAATGTCTGGACACACCCTCCACATATAGTTACTGCCCGATGACTCGTCCGAGTCTGGATAGTCAGTCCTGCAACTGTCGGTGACTTTGCAAGTCACCCTTCAAACATCAGGACTGACCATGACGACCGAAAACAGCAATACCTCTGCCGGGCAACCTGAACCGATCAGGTGCGACAATCTGCTGATCAGTTTCACCAGTGAATTCCACCGGGTCTGGGACAGCCGGGGCTCCGGCGCCGCAGTTGGAAGCTTTTGGCGCCCGGCCCCCGCGCCCGATCTCCTGCCGGGATATTTCCCGCTGGGAGACCTGGCCGTGACCGGCTACGACAACGTCAACGGTAACCGGATCGTGGCTGTCGTCTGCGAAGGAGAGACGTCAAATGACGGCGCCTCTCAAGGCAAGGCACTCAGTCCACCCATGGACTACGAAAGAGTCTGGCGCGACTCCAACTCCGGCGCCGCCGCCGATTGCACGGTATGGCGCCCGCTCCCTCCCGCCGGGTATGTGGCGCTGGGATTCGTCTGCTCCAACGGCCGTGACAAACCCCTGCTTAACGCGATCCGTTGCGTGCGCAAGGATCTGGTTATCCCGGCCAGTGTCGGCGACCTGATCTGGGACGATAAGGGCAGCGGCGCCAGACAGAATTTCAGTGCCTGGAACATTGATCCTCCCCAGGCTGCCGCAGGCGAAATCTACTTTGCACCGGGCACGTTTTTCGCTGCCCAAAGCCATTCCAGGCCCGAGACGCCCATCGCTTATGCGTTACGGATGCAGATGCCTCGCCAGACATTACCCGCTCCCGTGGCACCGAAGCTGTCAGGGTATGGAGCACCGCCGGAACCGGAACCGGCCGGGGTCACTCAGACCGTCCGGATTCCCTGGTTCGCGGTGAGCGATCATCTGCTCCCGGAGGAGCAATGGCGCACCTCTGCGTTCTACCGTCTGGAGCGGTCGGATCAATACGTACTGGCAGGTTATGGCCACAACACCAGCGAGCGGCCTCGTCCGTTCAAATGGCGGGCACTGCGGACCCAGAACTCGCAGATGCTGCAGGTTTTCAGCATTCTCACGTCCATCGAGGTTGCCACCGCATGGCCGCCAAAACCGTCGAACGGCGCCCGGGCCATCAGGTTCTCGGCGCATCTGCACAAGGACTTTACCTATACCGAGACATCCTCCCGTGGCTGGGAAGACGCCCGCCCACTGGACATCGTCGCCATGGCTGCCAAAAACAAGGCCGTGGCGATCTATCAGATTCAGAGTTTCTATACGCTCAAGCGGGCAGACGGCACTCCGGTGGGGATCAGCATTGGTTATACCGATGACGAAAGCCTTTACCTGAGCGAATATCCGCCGGAAACCGACAGTACGCTCACCTTCACTCCACAACTGGCGACAGAACCCTTCGCCAGCCAAGGCCCGGCAGACAATGAGAGCGAAGATGTCGATACCGCTTCTCAACCCATGAGAGAGGAAATTCGAGTTACAGATAGCGCCCCATGATCTCGTCGACCACACCGTCCTTGCGCATCTGATCGAGCGCTGCCTGAAGCCTGACAACCGCCTCATCCGGCACTTGCTTGTTCAGCGCCAGATACAGTTCGGCGCTGTTGAAGCGAAGTACGGTCTTGAGCCCCGTCACGCCGTCCTGCCGGGCAAGATAACGCCCGGCAGGATCGCCGGTGGCCCACAGATCGATCTGGCCGCTGACGAGCTTTTTCGCATTGTCCTGATCGCGCAGTACCACCATCGGCTTCAGGCCCTGCCGGGTCAGCGTCTCGGCAATCGCATCGCCCTTGTAGGCGCCGATCTTGTACTTGCGCGCGTCATTGAGGGTTTCGAGGGTGATCTTGCTGTCGGCCTTGGCCAGCATGACCCAGTCGTCCGGGCCGATCGGGCCGACCCACTTGAACAAGGCCTCGCGATCCGGCAGGCGCGCCATGACAAAGGCACCGTAACCGGGGTTTTCCAGCGCCAGCTTGTAGACCCGCTCCCAGGGGAAGCGCAGGGTCAGGCTGTACGTGATGCCCGCACGCTTGAACATCTCGCGCACGATGTCCGTGGCGATGCCGTTGATGTTTTCGTCCTGGGCGAAATTCTTGCCGTTCTTCGCCATGTTGTACGGCGGGAAGTTTTCGGTGAGGAGCACCAGACCGGTGTCGGGACTTTCTGCGGCATGGCCAGTGTCGATCAACAACACGGAGGCACTGACGAGGGCGAGAAGCAGGCGTTTGATCATGTCGGGCTACCGAAATCCATGGCGTGCCCAAGAGTGCCTCGGGTACGCCATGCTGTCCACTGGCCTGTATGGTTTTGCGGCCTAGCGCATCACGATGCCGCGCTTGGCCATATAGGCCTTGGCTTCCTGCACGGTGTACTCGCCGAAGTGGAAAATACTCGCCGCCAGTACGGCACTGGCGTGACCTTCGAGGATGCCGTCAGCCAGATGCTGCAGATTGCCGACGCCGCCGGAAGCGATCACCGGAATACCCAGCGCATCGCTGATGGCGCGGGTCACGCCCAGGTCGAAGCCGTTTTTCATGCCGTCCTGATCCATGCTGGTCAGGAGGATTTCACCGGCACCCAGGCCTTCCATTTTTTTCGCCCACTCGACCGCGTCGAGACCGGTCGGCTTGCGGCCACCGTGGGTAAAGATTTCCCAGCGCGGGGTTTCGCCCGGGCCGGACACCTTCTTCGCGTCGATGGCGACGACGATGCATTGCGAGCCGAAGTGCTGCGCCGCCTCGCCGACGAACTCGGGGTTGAACACGGCAGCGGTGTTGATCGACACCTTGTCCGCACCGGCATTGAGCAGGTTGCGGATGTCCTGCACGGTACGCACGCCACCGCCGACAGTCAGTGGAATGAACACCTGGCTGGCCATACGCTCGACGGTATGCAGCGTGGTGTCACGGCCATCGACACTGGCGGTGATATCGAGAAAGGTAATCTCGTCGGCACCCTGCTCGTCGTAGCGACGGGCGATTTCCACCGGGTCGCCGGCGTCACGGATGTTTTCGAACTTCACGCCCTTGACGACCCGGCCGTTGTCCACGTCCAGGCAAGGGATGATGCGTTTGGCCAGTGCCATGGTCAGTCCTCAGCCTTGGTACGAGTCGCAGAAAGCTTGCGCTTGGGCGACGTCGAGAGTGCCTTCGTAGATCGCCCGGCCAGTGATGGCGCCGATGATGCCCGGCGCCTTGGCGTCGAGCAGCGACTTGATGTCACCCAGGTTGTGAATGCCGCCGGAGGCGATCACCGGGATTTTGGTGGCGGCAGCGAGTGCGGCGGTGAACGGTACGTTGCAGCCCTGCATCATGCCGTCTTTGGCGATATCGGTATAAACGATCGAGGACACGCCGTCGGCTTCAAACTGTTTGGCCAGGTCGATGACCTGCACCTGGCTGATCTCGGCCCAGCCGTCGGTGGCGACAAAACCGTCTTTTGCATCGAGGCCGACGATGATCTTGCCCGGGAATGCACGGCAGGCTTCAGAAACGAACGCAGGCTCTTTGACAGCCTTGGTGCCGATGATCACGTAGCTCACACCCGCCTTGACATAGTGCTCGATGGTTTCCAGCGAACGGATGCCGCCGCCGATCTGGATCGGCAGGGTCGGGTAGCGCTTGGCAATCGCGGTCACCACTTCGCCGTTGACCGGCTGACCTTCGAAAGCGCCATTCAGATCGACCAGATGCAGACGACGGCAACCGCCTTCCACCCACTTGGCAGCCATGCTCACCGGGTCATCGGAGAACACTGTGGAATCTTCCATGCGGCCCTGGCGCAGACGTACGCAGGCACCGTCTTTGAGATCGATAGCGGGAATAATCAGCATCTGGCAAACCTTCAAATTTGAATGTTCAGCTTGGCTCGGAAATCAGTTTTTTTCGAGCGCCCACAGGTCGCTTTCGATGCTTTCAAACCGCTCCTTGAGCTGGGCCTGCACATCGAATATCGCCCTGTTGTAATAGTGCGGAGCAATTTCACGGGTAAACAGCTCAAGAATTTCCGCCGCCTCGAACGAACCCAGGTCCAGTTCGAATCGATCCGCCATGAACCGCTGGATCTTGCGGTTGGCGTCGCTTTCCTGCTCCGGCGTGAGGGTCAGGATCGGCGGTTTCTTCCTGGCGGCCATTTACCAGCGACCGTCCCACGCTGCGAAGTTCTGCAGCAATTGAAGGCCATGTGTATGGCTCTTCTCCGGGTGGAACTGCACGGCGAAACGCGAACCTTCAGCCAGCGCCGCAGCGAAATCTACGCCGTAATGACCCCGGCCAACCACTTGGCGCGGGTTACCGGCGGCGATGTAATAGCTGTGCACGAAGTAGAAACGCGCCAGGTCCGGAATGTTGTGCCACAGCGGGTGATCCACCGACTGCTTCACTTCATTCCAGCCCATGTGCGGGACTTTCAGGTGCTCGCCGTCTTCATGCAGGTCTTTGCCGAAGAACTTCACCGCACCCGGGAACAGGCCGATGCAGTCGACGCCGTCGTTTTCTTCGCTGGTGTCGAGCAAAGCTTGCATGCCGACGCAGATGCCGAGGAACGGGCGATCCTGGCTGACTTCACGTACCAGCGAGTCGAAGCCCAGACGACGGATCTCCGCCATGCAATCGCGAATCGCGCCGACACCGGGGAAAACCACGCGGTCGGCTTCGCGGATAACGTCCGCATCGCTGGTGATCAGCACCTTGCCGGCGCCAACGTGCTCGAGGGCCTTGGCCACCGAGTGCAGGTTGCCCATGCCGTAATCGATGACTGCTACCGTCTGCATCACAGCACGCCCTTGGTCGAAGGCATCTGGCCGGCCATGCGCTCATCCAGCTCGACGGCCATGCGCAGTGCGCGGCCGAAAGCCTTGAACACGGTTTCGATCTGGTGGTGAGTGTTG
The DNA here is from genome assembly GCF_046231795.1 of Pseudomonas sp. KCJK9016. Lineage (NCBI taxonomy): Bacteria > Pseudomonadati > Pseudomonadota > Gammaproteobacteria > Pseudomonadales > Pseudomonadaceae > Pseudomonas > Pseudomonas sp. KCJK9016. Next base: position 39,088 of record NZ_JBJJMM010000005.1, read on the forward strand.
GTGCCGCGCAGGTTGTCGATGTGCAGGCTGACCAGCGCGTGGTTGACGAAACCCTGGAAGAACTCCTGGAACAGGTCCACGTCGAAACCGCCAACGGTGGCGCGGGTGTACGGCACGTGCATCTGCAGGCCCGGACGGCCGGAGAAGTCGATCACTACACGCGACAGCGCTTCATCGAGCGGAACGTAGGCGTGGCCGTAGCGGCGGATGCCTTTCTTGTCGCCGATGGCTTGCGCGAAGGCCTGGCCGAGGGTGATACCGACGTCTTCCACGGTATGGTGGTCGTCGATATGCAGATCGCCCTTGCATTGGATATCCAGGTCGATCAACCCGTGACGGGCGATCTGGTCCAGCATGTGCTCAAGAAAAGGAACACCGATATCGAATCGGGCCTTTCCGGTGCCATCAAGGTTGATCGAGGCTTTGATCTGGGTTTCCAGAGTGTCGCGCTCGACAGACGCCTTACGTTCGGCCATCACCAGCTCCGCAAAATCATTGGGCGAAAAAGGCAGCCATTATAGGGGCGCGGAGCGCAAACAGAAACACGAGACGTGATATGGCAGACGGACAGAAGCCCGTACTGTCGGGGATAGACATGTCCATACAAGATATTTCGGACAGCCCGAAACAACTGTGGGAGCGAGCTTGCTCGCGAAAGCGGTGGGTCAACCAACAGTGATGTCGACTGACCGGACGCCTTCGCGGGCAAGCCCGCTCCCACAGGGTTACTGCGTTTTACTTAGTGGAACAGAACCGCCGTCTTCTGCAGGGTCACCCACACCCCCCACGCCAACGGAATCCCTACCACCAGCCACGCAGCGATCGCCAACGGCTTGCTGCCCGGCGCGGCTTTCCACTCAAGCACGGTGCTGCTGTCGGCACCTTTGTCGTGGCCCAGCGCCTGCTCGGCGGCCAGTTCGGCGTCGGTCATGAAGTACTTGTCCGCCACCGGGCGCACCATCAGGTTGCACAGGAAACCCAGCACCAGCAGGCCGGCGAGGATGTACAGGGTGATGTCGTAAGCGGCGGCACGTTCGACACCGATGCTCAACTGATACTCACGCAGGTAGTTCACCAGCACCGGACCCAGGACGCCAGCGGCAGCCCAGGCGGTCAGCAGGCGACCGTGGATCGCACCGACCATTTGCGTGCCGAACAGGTCGGCCAGATAGGCCGGAACGGTTGCAAAGCCACCACCGTACATCGACAGGATGATGCAGAAGGCCGCCACGAACAGTGCAACGTTGCCCAGATGACCGAGGTTCGGGATCAGCGCGTACAGCGCAAAACCCAGCGCGAAGAATACGAAGTAAGTGTTCTTGCGACCCAGGTAGTCCGAGAACGAGGCCCAGAAGAACCGACCGCCGATGTTGAACAGGCTCAGCAGACCCGTGAAGCCCGCCGCAATCGCTGCGATCGAGGCCAGTTGGCCGGCGTCCAGTTGACCGAATGGCAGATCATTGCCCAGCAGCTTGCCGCCGAACACTTCCTGCAATAGCGGCGAAGCCATGCCGAGGATGCCGATACCGGCGGACACGTTCAGGCACAGCACCAGCCAAACCAGACGGAACTGCGGGGTTTTCCACGCCACATTCACGTGAACGTGACGGTGGGTGATCATCGCATTCGAGGCTTTTTTCGCCGGCGCGGTCCAGCCTTCAGGCTTCCAGCCGGTTGGCGGCACGCGGTAAGCCAGTGCACCACCAATCATGAACACGAAGTAGATCGCGGCCATGGCCACGAAGCTCTGCCATACGCCCACGCCAGTCGGCGAAGCGAAATGGCTCATCAGTGCGGTTGCCAGTGGAGCACCAACCATCGCGCCACCACCGAAACCCATGATCGCCATGCCGGTGGCCATGCCGCGCTTGTCCGGGAACCACTTGATCAGGGTCGATACTGGCGAAATGTAGCCCAGACCCAGACCGATGCCGCCGATCACGCCGGAGCCGATCCACATCAGCCAGATCTGGTGGGTATAGATGCCCAGCGCGGAAATCAGCAGACCGCCACACCAGCACAGTGCCGATACCACACCGGCCTTGCGTGGCCCGGCGTGTTCGAGCCAGCCACCCCAGATCGCTGCCGAGCAGCCGAGGAAGATGAAGAACAGGGTGTAGATCCAGCCGAGCATGGAGATCGGCCAGTCGCATTGCGACGAGAAAACCTGTGCAATGAAGCTCATGTCCGGCGCACAAGCCACCGGCGCCGTAACGCCCAGCGCCTTGGACAGCGGCAGCCAGAACACCGAAAAGCCATAGGCCATGCCGATGCACAGGTGAATGGCCAGAGCGGCCGGTGGAACCAGCCAGCGGTTGAAACCGGGCCTGGCGATGATGCGCTCCTTGGACAGGAACGCAGGCTGGGCGGCGCTGAGGCCGTCCGCCGTGATGCTCGTGCTCATTGTGTATCCCCCAATTATTAGTATGCGTTCGTCAGCCACTGCTCACCCCCGGCCTTTATGCACGCAGGCATGACCGTGTTGGTGGGTGGAGCTCCTTGAAGCGCGACCAAAAGTCGCAGAGGGACGGACGAACGGGCGAAGGTTACCATCTGCAGGTGACAGAAAAACCAAACTGATATCACCTTTTTCGAGTCATCTGATCTCATCCGACCGGGGAACCCTCCTGTCGACCGTTGTCGAAGCGCTGCACGCCGCGGCTAGCCGGGCTCCTCGGGATACCGCACCAGCACGGGGTCAGGCAGCGCTATACTCCCCGGCTAAATTACGAATTCGACTAACTACAAGGACTCGCCCATGAAAGCGTTCGGCAAAATCCTGGGTCTGGTAATTCTCGGGCTGTTGCTGATCATTGTGGCGGCGGGCTTCGCCCTGACCCACTTCTTCGATCCCAACGACTACAAAAACGAGATCCGCCAGATAGCCCGCGACAAGGCCCACATCGAGCTGACGCTCAATGGCGATATCGGCTGGAGCCTGTTCCCGTGGCTCGGCCTGGAATTGCATGAGGCCAGCGTCGCCACGCTGATCAAGCCTGACGAACCGTATGCCGATCTTCAGATGCTTGGCCTGTCCGTGCGCGTGCTGCCGCTGCTGCGCCGCGAAGTGCAGATGAGCGATGTGCGCGTCGAAGGCCTGAACCTGCGCCTGAACCGTGACAAGAACGGCCACGGCAACTGGGAAGACATCGGCAAGCTGCCGACTGCCGCTCCTGCACCGGGCAGCACCCCGCCGGTCGCCGCTGGCGAACCGGTCGTTGAAACACCCGCCCAGCCGGAAAAGCCGCCGCAGCCGATCCGGCTCGACATCGACAGCCTGACCGTCAACAACGCCAGGGTTGAATACAACGACGAGCAGACCGGCAAGCAGTTCAGCGCCGAAAGCATCCAGTTGAGTACCGGTGCGGTACACGATTCGACCAATATTCCATTGAAAGCCACGGCGTTCCTTAGCACCAATCAGCCTGTATTGCGAGTGCGCACCGAGCTCAATGGCGAGCTTCGCATCGAGCGCGCCCTGCAACGCTACAAGTTCGAAGACCTGAAGCTGTCCGGCGAACTGACCGGCGATCCGCTGCAGGGCAAAGCCATGACGTTCTCCGCCCAGGGGCAGATGTTGCTCGACAAGGCCGCCAACGTCGCCGAATGGACCGGGATCAAGATCTCCGCCAACCAGTTGCGTGCCCTGGGCGAGCTGAAGGCCAACGATCTGGACAAGACTCCGCAGATCACTGGTGCGATTTCCATCGCCCAGTTCGATCTGGCCAAGTTCGTCGACAGCATCGGCCAGACTCTGCCGGCCATGGCCGAGGGCAGCCTGAGCAAGGTCGAGCTGGTCAGCCGTGTCGCTGCCACACCGACCAGCCTGGCGCTGGACAACATCAACCTGAAACTCGACGACAGCAGCTTCAGCGGCCGCATCGCCGTCGAAGACTTTGCCAAACAATCATTGCGGGCGATCCTCAAGGCCGACACCTTCAACGTCGACCGCTACCTGCCGCCGAAATCGGAAAAAGCCGCCAGCGCCACCCAGGCGCGCCAGACCGAAGTCGCCAGCACCGAAGCCGATGCCATGGCCGGCGCCGGCAGCACCCCGCTACCGGACAAGCCGAGCAAAAGCGCCTGGAGCACCGAACGCCTGTTCCCGGTGGAGCGCCTGAGCAAACTGGACGTGAACGCCGACCTGACCTTTGGCCAGTTGACTCTCGACAAACTGCCGATCCAGAACGCCGCACTGAAAGCCACTGGCCAGGGCGGCCTGCTGACCCTGGAGAACCTGCGCGGCGAACTGTACAACGGCGACTTCGAAGCCAAAGGCACCCTCGATGTACGCCCGAGTGCACCGCTGTTGAACCTGCAAACCCGGATCAACCGCGTGCCGGTGGAAAAAATCCTCGAAAGCCAGGGCAAGAATCCGCCGGTCAAAGGCCTGGTGAACCTCACCAGCACCGTCACCGGTAGCGGCAACAGCCAGCAGGCGCTGATCGACACCCTCAACGGCAACGCCAGTTTCGTGATCAACAACGGCGTATTGCTCAATGCCAACCTTGAACAACAACTGTGCAAAGGCATCGCCACCCTCAACCGCAAATCCCTGAGCGGCGAGCCACGAGGCAAGGACACGCCGTTCCAGGAACTCAAGGGCAACCTGACCTTCCACAACGGTGTGGCCAACAACCCGGACTTGAAAGTGCGCATCCCGGGCATGACCGTCAACGGTGACGGCGACATCGACCTCAAAGTGCTGGGCATGGACTACCGTGTCGGCATCATCGTCGAAGGCGACACCAGCGCCATGCCGGACCCGGCCTGTCAGGTCGGCGAGAAATTCGTCGGCATCGAATGGCCGCTGCGCTGCCGCGGCCCGCTGGAACTCGGCGCCAAGGCATGCCGTGTGGACAACGAGCGACTGGGCCAGGTCGCAACCAAAATGGCCGGTGACAAGCTCAGCGAAAAAATCGACGAGAAACTGGGCGACAAAGTCAGCCCTGAACTGAAAAACGCATTGAAGGGGCTGTTCAAGCGATGAGAGCGGAGCAGTTTTCCACGGCGGTGCTGGAATGGTTCGACCGCCACGGCCGCCATGATTTGCCCTGGCAACAGAACATCAACCCTTATCGGGTTTGGGTCTCTGAAATCATGTTGCAGCAGACCCAGGTCAGCACCGTGCTCAATTACTTCGACCGGTTCATGGCCGCGTTGCCGACGGTCGAGGCTTTGGCCGAAGCGCCGGAGGACGAAGTGCTGCACCTGTGGACGGGCCTGGGTTACTACACCCGCGCGCGCAATCTGCAGAAGACCGCGAAGATCGTCGTCAGCCAGTACGGCGGCGAGTTTCCCCGCGATGTCGAGAAGCTCACGGACTTGCCGGGCATCGGCCTGTCCACCGCCGGCGCAATCGCCAGCATCAGCATGGGCCTGCGGGCGCCGATCCTCGACGGCAACGTCAAACGGGTGCTGGCGCGTTTCACCGCGCAAGAAGGCTATCCGGGCGAGCCGAAGGTCGCCAAACAGCTGTGGGCCAACGCAGAGCGCTTCACGCCGCAGGACAGGGTCAACGCCTATACCCAGGCGATGATGGATCTGGGTGCAACGCTCTGCACCCGCAGCAAGCCGAGCTGCCTGTTGTGTCCGCTGAAAAAGGGCTGCGAAGCACACCTGCTCGGCCTGGAGACCCGCTATCCGATCCCCAAGCCGCGCAAGGCCATTCCGCAGAAACGCACGCTGATGCCGCTGCTGGCCAACGAGGATGGCGCGATTCTGCTTTATCGCCGCCCGTCCAGCGGTTTGTGGGGCGGTTTGTGGAGCCTGCCGGAACTCGACGATCTCGACGACCTGCAACACCTCGCCGCGCAGCACTCGCTGGAACTGGGCGAGCAGCAGGCGCTACCGAGCCTCGTCCACACCTTCAGCCACTTCCAGTTGTCCATCGAACCCTGGCTGGTCCAGGTACAGGAAGCCGGCGGTCACGTGGCCGAGGCCGACTGGCTCTGGTATAACCTCGCCACCCCGCCGCGCCTGGGCCTCGCCGCCCCGGTCAAGACCTTGCTCGAACGCGCGGCCGCCGCCTTGAATGCAGGAGAGTCGACATGACCCGCACCGTAATGTGCCGCAAGTACAAAGAACAACTCGAAGGTCTGGAGCGCCCACCGTACCCGGGCGCCAAAGGCCAGGACATCTTCGAACACGTTTCGGCAAAGGCCTGGGCCGACTGGCAGAAACACCAGACCCTGCTGATCAACGAAAAACGCCTGAACATGATGAACGCCGAAGACCGCAAATATCTGCAGGGCGAAATGGACAAGTACTTCTCCGGCGAGGAATACGCCCAGGCCGAAGGCTACGTTCCGCCGGCCGAATAACCCCCGGTTTTCGTAAGCGACGGAATTAATTTAAGAAATTTTAAAAAAGTCGTTGACGTAAATCCGAAAAACCCTTTTAATGCGCCCCGTTGCCCAGATAGCTCAGTCGGTAGAGCAGGGGATTGAAAATCCCCGTGTCGGCGGTTCGATTCCGTCTCTGGGCACCAAATACCGAAACCCTGAATCGCAAGATTCAGGGTTTTTTTATGCCTGCGATTTGATCACGGCCGGATGCCGTGCTTCGCGCAGGCCGCCATTCGCGATACTTTGCCCAGCCCTTACGGAAGAGGGTCATCACGTCGATGAACCAGAAACGAACCCGTGTCCCCCTGCCCCATCCGCCACCTTATCGGCAGAGCCGGATTTCATTCTGGCTGACTGTTCTCGTCGGACTGTTGCTGACGTTCGCCATTGGCGCGTCGATTTACGTGATCATCGACAGCCTGATCAGCGGCTCGATCACCACATCCCATCGTGGCCCGCGCACAACCTGGTTACGTGACCTGCAACCACGCAGATACTGGTTCGAAGTCATATGGCAAAGCCTTTGCACTCTCTTGCTATTGGCGGCCTCGTTGATCGGATTACGGATCTGCCTGAAAGTGCGCAAGTGATCGAAAAGGACGGGACTCAACCCAATCCCGTCCCCGTCGAGGCTATTGATGCCAGTCCCAGTGAAACACCAGATTGCTGGCCCCGCCGCTGCCGACATTGGCAACGTCCCGGCGCACCTCGCCGTTGCGGGTGGCGACCACCGTGTACTTGCCCGGTGGCAACTGTGCGTAAACCAGAGGCCCGATCTGACTCAGGTTCAGCACCGGTTGCCCCGTGGCCTTCTGGACAACCAGATCGACGTCCGAGGTGTAGAGGTTTTGCGCCCCTACCGCGAAGGTCATGTGCAGGTTGTAACCGGCGGACTGTTGAATGGCCCGCGACTCGTCCAGACCGATCCCGCCGGACAGGTAGTTGATCCCGTTTTGCTGTTGCTGCTGGACTTGCACGCCGGCACTGTCGATCGGCTCGACACTGTTGGCCTGGGCCATGAGCGGAAACATCAGAATCGCCACAGCGGCGACGGGCAACATGAATGAAGTGACGCGTTTCATGATGAGTACTCCCGGGTTCTCGCAGAACCCAATCGTTACTCCTGTTTAGATTTTGCGATGCGGGGCAGGTTTTAGATTGTTTGGGAGTTGTCTTGGCTGCGAAAAGGACTACGCGTTGTATTCCCCAATCATTGCAGTCCTGGGTCAGATCCCGCTCAAGCATTTCCAATTCGTGACGCACTGCGTCACGAATTGAACTGGCCCCATTATGGCCGCTTGATACAGGTGGAAAGCGAAACGGCTCGCGAGTGGTACATGAACGAATCCGCCTCGCAAAACTGGTCCAGCCGCGCTCTGGATCGACAGATCAACACTCTCTACTAGGAGCGGCTGCTGCTGAGTCAAGACAAGGCTGAAGTTTTTGAAGAGGCAGCGAGCAACATCGCGCGGAACTGAATCGTGAACAGCTTCAACTCGAAGAGCGCCTGTGTAATCAGTCGAGTGAATAAACACCGACGGATTGTTCACCAGAGCTGCCGAGACTATCGTTGGCAGCTACTTCGCGAAGGTCGAGAGCCATGGGTTTTCAAGAGACGCACGCACTGGAAAATGCTCAGAACAGAGTCACCCTCACAAGCGACGTTCAGGACGAACCCTTCCACGAGCCCGCCGCCGATGGTTATCCCCTTGGCGGCTTCAGCTGGCGCCATGCATTGCCCGACCCGCTTCGTTCAGTGGTCATCATTAACGCCGCTACCTCGGTGCGCTGCCGTCACTATTCGCGCTTTGCGGCGTACCTGTTCGCCAATGGCTTCGACGTGATGATTTATGACTACCGGGGCATCGGCGAGTCTCGCCCCAAGTCGATGAAGCGGCTGCAGGCGTCATGGACGGATTGGGGCGCACTGGATTTCGAGGCGATGCTCAAACGCGCACAGCGTGAGTTCCCCGGTCAGCCGATCGATGTGGTCGGCCACAGTTTCGGCGGTTGCGCGGCAGGACTGGGGGCTTCCGGGCAGGCAATCCGACGACTGGTAACTGTCGGTGCACAGTTCGCTTACTGGCGCGATTACGCCCCGGAACACCGTTGGCGGATGTTCGGCAAATGGCACCTGCTGATGCCGCTGCTGACACTGTTCTGCGGTTACTTTCCCGGAAAGCGACTCGGCTGGCTGGAAGATACCCCTGCCGGCGTCGTACGCGACTGGAGCACGCCTGCCGCAAGTTATGAGCGACGTCCGAGCGGTCGGGCGCTGCTGGTGAAAAATGGCCACCTGCCTTTCGCCAACGTTCGTGCAGACACCCTGGCGATCAGCATCAGTGACGATCCTTACGGGACCATTGCGGCGACCAACCGCCTGCTCGATTACTTCCACAACGCACCAAAGACCCATCTGCGACTCGAACCACGGGACATCGGCGAACAGGAAGTCGGACATTTCGCCTTTTTTCGCAGCGCATACCAAGCCACACTATGGCCCATCGCGCTGACCTGGCTGCAGACCGGCGCACTGACCTGCGACACACCCGGGCGGCAGATACCGCGCAGCTGAGTCCCCTCCAACGCATCACGGAACACACACCATGGCTTCTGCCAACAAGCAGCAAAAACGCGCCGCAAGGGCCAAGACCAAGGCCAAACAGAACCGCACCAAACGCGCCGAGGCACCGGTCGAGCTGGATCCGAACGACGAGCGCATCGATTTCGAAGCGGTGGACCTGACGGAACTGTTCAAGAAAATGATCGACGCTGCAAAAATCAGCCAGCAGGCCATGTGCACGGCGTTCCTCGAAGATCCGCTGCTGGAGCTGGTCTTCGAACAGGAAGGCGAGGAAGGCGCCATGGATTTCATCCTCGCAGCCCTGATCGAGTACCGTCAGTGGTCCACCGAAACCGACGAAGCCGGCGCTCTGGCGTGGATCGAATCACCTGACTTCCAGAAAGACTATGTGGCCGCGTCCGACGCGATCGCCGCACAAACCCAACACAAAGACTGAGTTCCCATGGCATCCCTGAACAAGCAACAGAAACGCGCCAAACGCGCCAAGGCCAAGGCCAAGCACATCCGCATCGCCGGCCGCAGACCGCTGCCCCAGGACGACGATCTCGGTCATCTGGCCGAACCGATTCCGGAATACACCCTGGCGATGTTCAGCAAGATGCGCGACGCCGAAGCCGTCAGCCGCAACGACATGCTGCTGACGCTGCTGCGGGAGCTGGCGTTCATCATCGTTGATCACCCTGAACTGCTGGACATGGAAAACGCCGAAGACGAAGGCATGGCCGCCACTCACCTGGCTGCCGACATGCTGATCGATTACCGCATGTGGGCCGACGGCATGGATCGCGAAACCGCCCAGGCCTGGCTGAGCGAGCCGCAGTTCATCACTGATTTCGGCAATGCTCTGGACACCTATGGCCAGTCGCGAGAAGAACAGGAAGAAAAGAGCGAATAAACCTCGCCCATTAACAAAACGGCCGCTTGTCATCGCTGACAGCGGCCGTTTTGCATGACGCGATACGAATCAGTTCAGCACCACCGCACCACGGTTTTCAGCCTTCCGACGACGCGCCACGAGCAGGCCGGTCGCGACAACCAACAGGCTCAGCAGGCCGGTCGCGAGGATTTCCACACGATGGGCTTCCTGGAACAGCATGATGGTCAGGGCAGCCACGATGAAAACGATCACCGCATAGGTCAGGCCCGGGAACAGCCACATGCTGAAGACGATTTTTTCGCCGCGAGCCATGCGTTGTTTACGCATGCGCAGTTGCGAAATCGCGATCACCAGATACACCAGCAGCGCGATGGCGCCGGAGCTGGCCAGCAGGAATTCGAACACCGCAGCCGGAGCCACGTAGTTGGCGAAGGTGCACAGGAAAGCCGCGCCAGTGGACAGCATCACCGCCCAGTAAGGGGTGCCGCTCTTGTTGGTGCGGGTCGACATGGCCGGCGCATCGCCACGCTTGCCGAGGGAGAACAGCATGCGCGAAGAGGTGTAGAGCGCCGAGTTAAGGCAGCTGGTCACCGCTACAAGAACCACGATATCGACGATCATCTTGGCATTAGGGATACCCATGCGCTCCAGCACGGTCTGATAGGAACCGAGGTTGGCCAGTGCAGGATCGTTCCAGGGCACCAGGGCCACGACGATGAAGATCGACACGAGGTAGAACAGACCGATCCGCCAGATCACCGAGTTGGTGGCCTTGGAAATCTGCTTGCCGGGGTTCTTCGATTCCGCAGCCGCAATGGTCACGATCTCGGTACCCATGAAGGAGAACATGGTGGTCAGGATCGCGCCCAGCACCGCGCCCAGGCCGTTTGGCAGGAAACCCTGAGTGTCGAAGATGTGCGAAACACCGCTGACCTGGCTGTTCGGCAAGAAACCGAAAATGGCCGCGATGCCGAGGATGATGAAGCCGATGATCGCCACGACTTTGAGCAGGGCGAACCAGAATTCGAACTCACCGTAGTTTTTCACGCTGAACAGGTTGGTCACGGTCAGCAGCAGGGTGATCACCAAGGCGAAGGCCCAGATTTCCACACCCGGGAACCAGGCGTGCAGAATGGTCGCGGCGGCGTTGGCCTCCAGCGGGATCACCAGCACCCAGAACCACCAGTACAACCAGCCGATGGTGAAACCAGCCCAATGGCCGATGGCGCGGTCGGCGTAAGTCGAGAAGGAGCCGGTATCCGGCGAAGCGACAGCCATTTCGCCGAGCATGCGCATGACCAGCACAACCAGCATGCCTGCAGCAGCATAGGCCAGAAGCACGGCCGGGCCGGCGGCAGCGATGGCGTGGCCGGAGCCGACGAACAGACCTGCACCGATCACCCCGGCGATCGACAGCATGGTCACATGACGCGATTTGAGGCCCTGTTCGAGGCCATTGGAGCTTGGGGTACTGCTCATTGAAACTACCTTTGCAAGGAAAGCGATTGCGTCCGGCCCGTCTGGCGTTCCTTCTCGTAAAAAGAATCCAACGGGGCGTTCCGGATTCTGCACGCAATAATTGCGCCAAAATGTTTCAAACTCTTCTGGCCTGCGGTTTTCAGCTAGACCGGACAGTCATCGCAAGTCCTTGAGAATACTGGCCTTTCGCCAAAGCGTTACCCTGCGACCCACTTTTCAGACGAATGAGCGCACCAGAAACACACTGAAAAAGTACGCGACGCACAATAAAAGGGCGAATAAGGAACGTTCGGCCGGATAGCGCTTCCAAGACCCCGCCAAAGGTGGCAACATCGCGCCTTTTTTTACGCGACACCCACGGGTATCAAGGTTCAAACACCCGTTCGGTTGTTGACGGGGCGACAGTCTGCTGCGCCGATGCGACAACCTGCCACACGCCATCCGTTTACCGCTCGTAGCGCTGTTGGCTGCCATTGAAACGCTATGCTAGCTTGGCCGCCTCGCCAGGAAGGCCACCCGACAGCTGGAGCGCAACATATATGAGGAACGCACATGGCTGAGGCCACGCCCGCGCTTGAAATCCGCAACCTGCACAAACGCTACGGACAGCTGGAGGTGCTCAAAGGCATCTCGCTGACCGCCCGCGACGGCGATGTGATCTCGATCCTCGGTTCCTCCGGTTCCGGCAAGTCCACGTTCCTGCGCTGCATCAACCTGTTGGAAAACCCGCATCAGGGCCAGATCCTGGTCGCCGGCGAAGAACTCAAGCTCAAGGCCGCCAAGAACGGCGAGCTGGTTGCCGCCGATGGCAAGCAGATCAACCGCCTGCGCTCCGAGATTGGTTTTGTGTTTCAAAACTTTAATCTTTGGCCGCACATGAGTGTGCTCGACAACATCATCGAAGCCCCACGCCGCGTGCTGGGCCAGAGCAAGGCCGAAGCCATCGAAGTCGCCGAGGCCCTGCTGGCCAAGGTCGGCATCGCCGACAAGCGCCATGCCTATCCAGCCGAGCTGTCGGGCGGCCAGCAACAGCGTGCGGCGATTGCCCGCACGCTGGCGATGCAGCCCAAGGTGATCCTGTTCGACGAGCCCACCTCCGCCCTTGACCCGGAAATGGTCCAGGAAGTACTTAATGTCATCCGCGCATTGGCCGAAGAAGGCCGCACCATGCTGCTCGTGACCCACGAAATGGGGTTTGCCCGTCAGGTGTCCAGTGAAGTGGTGTTCCTCCACCAGGGCCTGGTCGAAGAGCAAGGATCGCCACAGCAGGTGTTCGAAAACCCGCTTTCGGCACGCTGCAAACAATTCATGTCCAGCAACCGCTAACGGAGCTACCCGCATGCAGAACTACAAAAAGGTCTTCCTGGCCGCCGCCGTCTCCCTGGCGTTCAGCGCCGGTGCCATGGCCGAGACCCTGAAGATGGGCATCGAGGCCGCTTACCCGCCGTTCAACAACAAAGATGCCAGCGGCCAGGTTGTCGGGTTCGACAAAGACATCGGCGACGCCCTGTGCGCCAAGATGAAAGTCGAATGCAGCGTCGTGACCTCCGACTGGGACGGCATCATCCCGGCCCTGAACGCCAAGAAGTTCGACTTTCTGATTTCCTCCCTGTCGATCACCGACGAACGCAAGGGCGCGGTGGACTTCACCGACCCGTACTACTCCAACAAACTGCAGTTCATCGCGCCGAAAAACGTCGACTTCAAGACCGACAAGGACGCGCTCAAAGGCAAGATCATCGGTACGCAACGCGCGACCCTGGCCGGCACCTGGCTTGAAGACACTTACGGTAGCGATATCGAAGTCAAACTGTATGACACCCAGGAAAACGCCTACCTGGACCTGACCTCCGGTCGCGTCGACGCCATCCTCGCCGACAAGTACGCCAACTATGACTGGCTGAAAACCGACGCCGGCAAGAACTACGAGTTCAAGGGCGACCCGGTCGTGGAAAGCGACAAGATCGGCATCGCCGTGCGCAAGGGCGACCCGCTGCGCGAGAAGCTGAATGCCGCATTGAAGGAAATCGTCGCCGACGGTACCTACAAGAAGATCAACGACAAGTATTTCCCGTTCAGCATCTACTGATCCTGACGTGCGGGAGCTGCGCCGTGATCCGACGGCGCGGGCTCCCGGCCTTGCCTGCCGCGATTTGAAAAGAAATCCATGATTATCGACCTCTACGGATTCGGCCCGGCGCTCGCCGCCGGCGCGCTGATGACCGTCAAACTGGCACTCACGGCTCTGTGCCTCGGGCTGGTGCTCGGCCTGCTCGGCGCCCTGGCCAAGACTTCCCCGTACAAGCCGCTGCAATGGCTTGGCGGCACGTATTCGACCCTGGTACGCGGCGTCCCGGAATTGCTCTGGGTACTGTTGATCTACTTCGGTACGGTCAACGCCATGCGCGCACTCGGAGAATTCTTCGGCAACCCCGAACTGGAACTCAGCGCCTTCGCCGCCGGCGTCATCGCGCTGGGCCTGTGCTTCGGCGCCTATGCCACGGAAGTGTTCCGTGGCGCGATCCTCGCCATTCCCAAGGGTCATCGTGAGGCCGGCGTGGCCCTGGGCCTGTCGAAATGGCGGATCTTCACAAAATTGATCATGCCGCAGATGTGGCGCATCGCCCTCCCCGGTCTGGGTAACCTGTTCATGATCCTGATGAAGGACACCGCGCTGGTGTCGGTTATCGGCCTGGAAGAAATCATGCGTCACGCGCAGATTGGCGTGACCGTATCCAAACAGCCGTTCACCTTTTATATGGTCGCCGCCCTCATGTACCTGTGCCTGACGGTACTGGCGATGACCGGCATGCACTTGCTGGAAAAACGCGCCGCACGTGGTTTCGCGAGGAGCGCTCAATGAACTGGGAAGTGATCATCAAGTGGCTGCCCAAACTGGCTCAGGGCGCGACGCTGACCCTGGAACTGGTGGCCATCGCCGTCATCGCCGGTCTGCTGCTGGCCATCCCGCTGGGCATCGCCCGCTCTTCGAAGCTGTGGTATGTCCGCGCGCTGCCCTATGCCTACATCTTCTTTTTCCGTGGTACGCCGCTGCTGGTTCAGCTTTTCCTGGTCTATTACGGCCTGGCGCAGTTCGACGCGGTGCGTAACAGCTCGCTGTGGCCGTACCTGCGCGATCCGTTCTGGTGCGCGACCGCGACCATGACCCTGCACACCGCCGCCTATATTGCAGAGATCCTGCGCGGTGCGATCCAGGCGATTCCGCCGGGTGAAATCGAAGCGGCGCGAGCGTTGGGCATGTCCCGACCGAAAGCGCTCTTCTACATCATCCTGCCCCGTGCCGCGCGCATCGGCCTGCCGGCCTACAGCAACGAAGTGATCCTGATGCTCAAGGCCAGCGCCCTGGCCAGCACGGTGACGCTGCTGGAGCTGACCGGCATGGCCCGCACGATCATTGCCCGCACTTACCTGCCGGTGGAGATCTTCTTCGCGGCCGGCTTGTTCTACCTGGTGATGTCCTACGTACTGGTTCGCGGTTTCAAACTGCTGGAACGCTGGCTGCGCGTCGATGCGTGCCAGGGACGCTGACGCTTCTTACGTGCTGACGGGCGAGGCCTTACTCGCCCGTTTCACGGCACTGGATACATTTCTCACAGCGCATCAGGCGCTGTGGAAACCCCGCCCGTTCACTCATCTGTATTTGCCTTGGGAAACGTCCTGCCCGGAGCTGGCTTCGTGGCTACGTGGACGCTCGCTGGAGGATGCGGAAAACGCCCACAACAACCCTGCCGAACTTTTGGATGCGCCGGAGCCGTTTGCTTCATTGGCAGCGTTGTCGATTGAACTGAGTGCGGTGGGTGAATTGCCTGCGCATGATCTGGATATTGCTGGCCATCGCCTGAATGTCGATGTACCGGGGCGAAAATGGCAACAGATCGAGGCGTTCGCCAGCCGCCTGTCGTTCGCCTCGCAACCCAGGCACTGGCTGGATTGGTGTTCGGGTAAAGGCCATTTGGGGCGACGTCTGCTCGGCGCTGGGCAGCAACTCACTTGTCTGGAATATGACCCGACGCTGGTCAGCAGCGGGCAGGCGCTGAGTCAGCGTCATCACCTGCAGGCGCGGCATATCGAGCAGGATGTGCTTGCAGCCGACACGGCTTTATTACTGAACAGCGAACACACACCCATCGCCTTGCACGCTTGCGGTGACTTGCATGTGCGGTTGATGCAACTGGCCAGCGCCGCAGGCTGCAAACAGTTGGCCATCGCACCGTGTTGCTATAACCGGATCAGTCGCACGGAATATCAGGCGTTGTCCTGCGCCGGTTCGCGATCAACCCTGCAGCTTTCGCTGGAAGATCTATCGCTGCCAATGAGCGAAACTGTCACCGCCGGTGCCCGCGTCCGACGCCAGCGTGACACTTCAATGGCCCGCCGGCTGGCTTTCGATCTGTTGCAACGGCAAGTGCGCGGCGTCGACAAATACCTGCCGACTCCCTCCTTGCCGAGTGCATGGCTGGAAAAACCGTTCGCCGACTTCTGCCGCGATCTGGCGGCGCTGAAAGAGTTATCCACAATCGGCGAGCAAGATTGGCCGGCGCTGGAAATCGCCGGTTGGAAGAGGTTGGCCGAAGTTCGCAACCTGGAATTGCTGCGCGGATTGTTCCGACGACCACTGGAGCTTTGGCTGAATCTAGATCGGGCAATTTTTCTCACCGAGCAGGGATACGTCGTACGCCTCGGCACCTTCTGCGAGGCGCCGCTCACACCGCGTAACTTCCTGCTGCTGGCCGAACGCGCTTAAATCTTTACAGCCTGTGGATAACTCTGTTGATGATTTCCTCATGGATCCAATATCCACGGCTGTTTCAAGCCATCAGCTGCGCTGGTCATTTTTTGTTCACATGAATAAAAAACCGGTAAAACAGGGGTTTGCACTTCAAATGAGAACCCGTCCACAAAATTCAGCCTGAGCCGGTCTGCTTAGAAGCCCGTTGTGCATAAGCCTCCAAGCAAAAGGACATAACTGCCGAATCGCGGACGCAGGGAACGGGAAATTGCACCCGCCAGCCACCCTTGCTATACAGGCTCACACCGTGCCGGCGGGGCACGGAATAACAAAAAGAAACCGATCGACAGGGAGCCACCGTGACGTTCATCTCTTATGCACAGAATTTCGAAGACATCCGCCTGTGGCGCGCCCTCAAGTGCTTTGAGAACGGCTTTTACATCGACGTCGGCGCCAACGACCCGACACACGACTCGGTCACCAAGGCGTTCTATGATCACGGCTGGAGCGGCATCAACATCGAGCCGATGCAGAACTACCACGACGCCCTGCGCCAGCAACGTCCCCGCGACACGACCCTGCAATGCGTGGCCAGCGACCATCCGGGCGAAATGACGTTCTATGGCATCCCCGGTACAGGCCTTTCGACCGCCGACCCGGTCGTCGCTCGGGAACGCAAAGACCTCGGCATGGACGTAAGAAGCCTTACCGTCAGCGCTCGCACGCTGACCTCGATCTGCGAGGAGCACGCCGGCGACCGCCCCATCCACTTTTTGAAAATCGACGTTGAAGGTCACGAAGAAACCGTGCTGCGCGGCATGGACTTCAGCCGCTTCCGCCCATGGATCATCCTCATCGAAACCCCATGGCAGCGCGACCACACCTGGGAACACCTGGTGACCGACGCCGGCTACACCAACGTCCTGTTCGACGGCCTCAACAGCTTCTTCCTCGCCAGCGAGCACATGGATCTCAAACCCGCATTCGACCTGCCACCGTGCAACCTCGACAACTTCCAGTTGTGCAAAGGCCACAACCTCTCCCACCCGGTAGACCCTGCACTGGAGGCCGCCCTGCAACGCGCCGAAGACGCCGAAGCCCGCCTGCGCGCCATGCAAAACAGCCGCGCCTGGCGAGCTGTTCAAAAACTGCGCAGCGTCCTGCGCCGGGCTTGATTCGCAGAGGGCGCAAAAATAGTCAGAATTCAGGGGTTTACAGAACCCGCGCAGTCGCTATAATCGTCGCCCACACGCCGGTATAGCTCAGATGGTAGAGCAACTGACTTGTAATCAGTAGGTCCCGGGTTCGATTCCTGGTGCCGGCACCATACAAAGCGAAGCCCCTGCAGAAATGCAGGGGCTTTGTTGTTTCTGCGGGCTCGATTTCAAGAGCCCCTGTCTCGCAAGGGCGCTGTTCAACAACATCAATCAGTGCCCGGCACTCTGCCCACCATCCACATGCAGAATCTCGCCAGTCACAAAGTTCGCGCTATCGAGATACACCACCGCCTGCGCAATATCGTCGACCTCGCCCATATGTCCGACCGGATGCAGCGCGCCCAGTGCCGCTTGGGTTTCCTCGCCGTGCATCGGCGTCTTGATGATGCCTGGCGATACTGCGTTCACCCGAATCCCGCGTTTTGCGTATTCAATGGCCAGGGATTTGGTGGCGGCGTTCAGGCCACCCTTGGTCAGTGAAGCGAGGACTGAGGGCACGCCATCGACCGCGTGATCGGTCAGGCTGGTGGTGATGTTGACTACGTGGCCCTTGCCCTGTTTTTCCATTTCCGCAATTGCCAATTGGGTGATGTGGAAGAAGCCATTGAGGTTGACCGACAGCACCGTGGCGTAGTCATCCGGGGTGTAGGCAGTGAACGGTTTGGCGACGAAGATACCGGCGTTGTTGACCAGGGTGTCGATCCGGCCGAAGCGTGCCACGCCCTCGCTGATCACGCGCCGAGCAGTGGCCGGGTCGCCGATGTCGCCGGCGATGGTCAGGATCTGCGGGTCGTTCGACGGTTTGATCGAGCGCGAAGTAGCGACGATGTTGTAGCCCAGTTCACGGAAGGCCTTGACCATGCCCTCACCCAGACCTTGGGAGGCGCCAGTGATAACGACGGTTTTTTTCGAGTGGCTCATGATGAAATCCTCAACAGATTGATGGGTGATCGACTAGACAACGAGCGCAGTCAGGACTGATTCCGCTCCGCCAGTTGCCGGCGGTATTCGGTGGTGGTGATGCCGGCGTAGCCCCAGTTATCGGTGTCGACTTCTTCGATCACGATGTGGGTCAGGTCCGGGCGTTTGTTGAGGACGCGTTCCAGGGTTTCAGTGATTTCGGCGATCACCTGAGCTTTCTGCTCACGGGTAACACCGTCGCGGGTGATGCGTACGCTGACAAATGGCATGACGACTACTCCAGTGACCTGCCCTCGGGATGATGGTCAGGTGTTGGAGCTCAATTTAGGTGTGCGCCAGGAAGGGAAAAAGTAGGGGTGGGGTACTTCATTTGTGAGGTGGCGTAATGAATTGGCATCGCTGACGCACCCAAACCGTGCACTTTTTTTGACCCCAATCACTCTAGCGTCACCCAAAAACCCGATCCTGTGTCAGCCTCCAGCCATCGGCGGGGACATCAATTCGCTACTAATTGCGCGACAACTATGCTCAGGTACAGGAATATAGCCGGCAAATGGAGCCGTTCGGGCCGTCACGTACACAACAATACCCAGCCCACTTCAGAGGGCATTACCCATGGATAGCAGAACCTTACGCAACCTCATGCGCATCGTGCAGACCGGCTCGTTGTCGGCCGCAGCCGAGCATTCGTGCCTGACTGTGCAGGCCCTGGCCGCGCAGTTGAACAAGGTCGAAGAACAGTTCGGCTTCCGCTTGTTTCGCCGTTCCAACAAGGGCCTGACGCTGACGCCGCAAGGCACCGAGCTGACGCCTTACATGGATCGGGTGCTGATAGCCACGCGGCAGATGGAAGAGAAAGTCGAGGCGTTGAAGGTGCCGGGACAGCGCACGTTGAAAGTGGCGTTGAACACCACGCTGGACCCGGATTTCAACCGGCGACTGATCGGACGCCTGATCGATGTGTTCCCCGACTACCAGATGGAATTCAGCTACGCCGAGTCGATGGAAAATCTCAGCAAGCTGAAGAACGAGGACTTCGACCTCGCAGTGCTGATCGGTCCGCAGCGTCCAGGTCTGCCGAGCATTGTCCTGCCGGACGTGCAGGTACAGGTGGTCGGTGCTCATTGCGGTCAGGAGAACGATCCGCTGACATTGCTGGGCAACAAGTTTCAGGTGCGTCCTGCAGAAGATTGTCCATATTCCCACAGCTTTTTGCGTTTTCTCGACGCCGGGCTGGGCAATCACGAAAACAGTCAGCGGACGATTTATTCCTGCAGCGAAACACTGACCCTGTCGCTGATCACGCAGATGGACGCCGTCGGCATGGTCTCGCGCGAAGCCGCGCAGAAGAACGGTCTGACGATTTTCCCCGGGTTCGAGGATTTCCTCGAAGTTCGCCTGGCGGTGAACAATCCGGATCTGTCTGGCAAGGCCCTGAACGAGGTTGTCGATCTGCCCCTACATGAACGAGCCGAGCGCAATGTACGCGGCCGTCCCAACCGCCACACTGAGAAAGAGGTTTTTGCTGAAATACGCACATAACAACGTCGGAATCGCTGCATAGAATTCCGGGCGATCGAGCTGTATGTGCTGATCCTTGATCAACAAGGGTGTCAGGCTGATCGCAGCGACGATCGCCACCGGCAGGTATTCCAGCGCCCGGGCGACGAAGGGCGGCCAGTGCTCGGTGTTGACCTGCAGCGGCAGAGCCCGGGGCAGGAAGGTCACGGCCATCATCAGCGCGACCACCAGAATCAGGAACGTCTGGTCAGGCATACACCCACTCCGCAGCCCACAAACGTGGCGATGAAAACGTTGAATGGCGAAGTGCCGACCAGGCTCAGCGCGCCCATGCAGGCCACAGCGGCCAGGGCGGCGATGAGTTTGTTGCGGGTATTGCACAGCGAGACCAGCACATAGAGCATCATCGCGGTCAGCGCGTAGTCGAGCTGGTATTTGATCAGATGCGATGCGTACTGCGCACACAGGGCGCCGAGCAATCCGCCGATCACCCAGGAGGTGTGGCAGAACAGGTTGAAGCCGATCAGATAACGGATGTTCACCGGTGCGCCAGTGCCGAGCTTGACGCTGTGGAAGGCGAACGACTCATCGGTCAGGCCGCCGGCGTAGCACCAGCGCTCCATGCGGCTCAGGCCCAGCGCCCGCAGGGCCTTGGCCATGTAGACCGACATCAGCATGTGCCGTGCGTTGATCAGAAAGGTAGTCAGCACGATGGTGGTCAGCGACGCCCCGCTGCTGATCAGCGCCAGCGCGGCGAATTGCGAAGCCCCGGCATACACGAACAGACACATGGCCACCGGCAGCCACAGCGGCAGCCCGGCGTTGACCGCCATCAGCCCGAACACGAACGACACGGTGAAATAACCGGCCACCACCGGGCTGGCTTCGGCAAACGTGCGCGACGGCTGATGTTCGACCATCAGCGGCGCACTGCCGGATGTTTCATTCATAGATCCCTCTCAAATGTCCGTTCGCCGTGAGGCTCGCAAAAACCCTGGGCAGCCCAGAAACGCTTGCCCGCGAGGTTAGCATCATCGACGAACAGGAACATCCGCAGCACACCGACCCGTTTCATGTCGGCCGACGCCGCTTCCACAAGACGTTGACCCACGCCCTGACTGCGAAAGCGCAAGCTGACCGCCAGATGGTTGATGGTGCCGCGACTGCCGAGCATGCCGCCCAGTACCGCACCGACGATCTCGCCTTCGACATCGAGGGCGAGATAGGCCGTGGTGGTTTTCTGGATGAGCACACCGCGCAGGCATTTGGCGTCCTGCCATTCACAGAATGACACTTCGTCGAACTGGCGGAAGAAACGCTCCATGCGCTGCGCGTCCTTGGCCGTCGCGCGCCGCAGCACCACCGGCGTCGAGCATTCGACGCCGTCTATTTGGGTGATCTGATTAGCGAACAATGTCGAAAGCGGTCCCGGGCCGCGAGAAGGAAATCGCCAGAATCTGCCGATACGCCATGGCATGGGAATGGGTATTGCGCGCCGGTGTCACGTAGTGGCGCATGTCGCGGTCGAGGAAGTAAGTGGTGTCGAGAATTTCCTGGTAGGTGGTCGACGCCAGTTGCTGCTCGTGAATGTCGTACAGGCGGCTTTCAGCACCCTCGACGTTATTGCGGCCCCAGAAGTGCACACCGCTGAACGGGTAACCGTCGCAGTGAATGCCCTCCGGCGTGATTTCCAGTTGTTTGCCGGGCTTGATCTCGATGCGGATCTGGTGGATCTGGCATTGCCAGATTTCATCGTGCAACTCTTCCGGTAGCACGTTTTTGTACACTTCGAAATCGGTGTCGATCAGGCTGCGCATCACCGGCGAGCCGATGACTTCGTCCGAGAAGTCCTGGAAGTGCCGCACCACGCCGCCCACATAGCTGTTGTTGGCCTTGGACTGCACGTACGCACGATGTTCCAGCTGTTTGAGTTCGCGTGTCTTGGGGTTGTATTCGAAGTCGCTGTAGCGACGGTAACGCATGCCGGCATCGGCCTGACCGTAGTAGTTGTCAGGCTCCATGTTTTCCCAACTTTTGGTCAGTCTGACGAAGTCGGCGAAATGACCGTAGAGATTGAAGTCAGCACCCTGCACATTGGCGTACTTGTCGCGCCGTAGCGATTCGCCCACTTCTCTGGTTAAAACGATCATTACCAAATTCTCCGCTGCATTGAGCGGCCTAATCTATTAGGTGGAGAATTTGCGTCCATGAGAAAGAATTTCAGGCATTTAAAGCGCTGTTTGAAGCGCGATTTGAAACGGCCTGAAAGTGCATTTCAAATGACAAAAACGCGGGTTTTTATACTTTTTTCAGAAAAACTGTCAAAAAAAAACCCCGAACCAATCGGGGTTTTTATCGCGTTTCGCGGGTTCAGCCGATCATCAGAAAACGTTGATAGGGTAATCCACGAACACACGCACTTCGTTGCCGCTGACGTTGTACTCACTGGATTTCTGCGATACACGCAGGATCGAGCTGCGCAGTTTCACGCTCAGGTCCTTGGCCGGGCCGCTCTGCACGACGTACTTGAACTGGTTGAAGATCTCGCGCTCGGTGCCGCCTTCGCTGGTGGACGTGGTGATGTTGTCGCCACGCACGTAAGCGAAGTTGTAGCTCAGACCCGGTACGCCGAATGCACCGAAGTCCAGGCCGTAGCCCAGTTGCCAGCTGCGCTCGTCTTCAGCGTTGAAGTCCGACCAGTAGGAGTTGGCCAGGTAGATGGTGTTGCCACCGTCACCTACGCGACCCTGACCTTTCTGGTAGCCGCCGTAGGCATAACCCAGGTTGCTGTCGCCGGTGGAACGCTGGTGCGCCACGGTGAACGAGTGCGGGCCGGTGGCGAAGGTCGCTGCCAGGCTCCAGATCTTGTTGTCGTCGCCGGTCACACCGTTTTCGCGGACGTAGGAGTTGTCCAGCTTGGTGCGATAACCGTTGAAGTCCAGGGTCAGGGACTGATCCTTGTCGATCGGGAACACGTAATTGGCGTTCACGTATTGCTTCTTCAGCACGTCTTCGACATCGGAAGCGTACAGCGCAGCCTTGAACTGCTCAGTGAACTGGTAGCTGCCGCCCAACACGTTGATCGACTTCAGACCACCGCTGTCACGGCCTTCAGCGCTTTTGCGCGATTCGGCGGTGAAACGACCGGCATCCAGTTGCAGGCCCTTGATCTCTTTGGAAGTGATCAGGGTACCGGTGTAGCTTTCCGGCAGCAGACGCGAGTTGTCGTAGTTCAGCACCGGCAGGGACGGCATCTGGTCGCCATATGTCAGGGTGGTGCTGGACAGACGGAATTTGACCGCTGCGCCGCCCTTGGACAGGTCGTCCGCCGGTTTGCCGCTGTCGCCCTTCTTGAAGAAGTCGATACCACCTGCACCGCTGCGATCTTCGCTGCGCTCCAGGTTCAGTGCGTACAGACCGAATGCGTCCACACCCACACCGACGGTGCCCTGGGTGAAGCCGGAGGAGAACGTACCGATGGCCGCCTGGCCCCACTCGGATTTGTCCTTTTTGCCGTCTTTGTAATCACGATTGATGTAGGCATTGCGCAACAGCACTTTGAGGCTGCTGTCTTCAACAAAACCCTTGGACTCGGCCTGGTCGTTAGCCATGGCCTGAGTGGCGCTCAACATCCCCAATGCGATCAGACTGATCCGCTTGTTCAACATTTTGTTTTCCTTATTACGGGTTGAAACGCGCTGTGTCGAACGGCTGAAACGGCGCTTGATGCACTCTTTTATTCACCCCGAAACAAAAAGACCCGCTCAAGACAATGTCATGGCGGGCCTGCTCCTGATTTTGTGTCATGGCGGTTAGCCACAGGCGTTGGGCCGAATCGTAGCCGCGCCCTGAACAATGTGTCAATTTCAAGAATCGTCTTTAAATAGGCAAAAATCGTCTAATAAAAGTAAATTTTTCGATGACTGCGTGCAGGGAAACGCCAGTAATAAGTGATTTTGATGCCCTGTCACACGCAACCGTCGAGGCCACAGACCGGCAAGGCTTGCGCGTCGGGAACCGACGGAATCGACTCGCTCAACCATTGTGCAAACGCCTGCGGTTTGCCGAGCCACGGACCGATATCGATCAGGGTGAACTGGCCGTCCTGTTCCAGCGCAAAGGTCGGAAAGCCCTGGCCACCGAGTTTCGCCAACAAAGCTCGGCTGTTCTTTATATGTTGATCGGTGTCGGTTGCCTGCAGTGTCTTGCGGAAAGTGTCCGCCTCGTAGCCCAGTGCTACCGCGCATTCCACCAGCACGGCCTCATCGGCAATTCGCCGGCCTTCTACATAGTGTGCGGTTTGCAAACGACCCAGCAGTTCCAGGCCACGCCCATCGATGTTTTCTGCTGCCATGACTGCGGCAATCGGTGGCGCGGAATCAAATACCGCCGTGTGATCACGCAACAGGCCTTCGAAATAGGCTTCGCCAAATGGCTGCCCGGTGTACTCGGCAATGCGTCGGTCGTGGGGCATCACGTAATTGCGCAGTTGCGGTGAAACGCTCTGACGGTTGGCACCGGTCATCATGCCGCCCGCGTGGGCGATCACCGGCAGCACTTGTTGTGCGGCCTGGACCAAAGGTTTGGCGCCGTAGCACCAGCCGCACAGAGGGTCGTAAATGTAGTGAAGGATCATCTGAAAACTCCGGGAAATCGTTGGCAGCCACGTTAGTCCCTCGGCGGTTGCGGAAAAACGCCGGAATGGCTTTCAGTCTGTTTCGCCAATCGGTCGAATATCGTTGCTGTCAGTCTGTGACAGTCTTGAAACAGACCAGAAACAAAATGACACAATCAAACCGCGGAACTTTTCCAGAATAATTAACGGAAGCAAATGCAAAGCATTACCATTCGCGCGCTCGAATTCTTCCACCCTTTCGGATGCGCTTTTCAATGCCTGCCCCGTTCCGTCTCACGCCCGTCACGCTTGGGCTTTCTGCCTTTTTGTCCTCCGGTTTCGCTTACTCCGCGACCGAGCTTCCCGCCACGTCGATCAGCGTCGAGTCGCAGATCGATGATCCGCGTGTGAAGGTCAGCAGCACCGCGACCCGTACCTCCACCCCGGTACGCTATGTGCCCCAGGCGATTGATTCGATCAAGACCGTCAACGTCGCGGATTACGGCATCAATGACATCGAAGACGCCCTGAGCGGGATTCCCAACGTCAGCGGCGGAGGCGACACACGCTTCGACAGCCTGCGCATCCGTGGTTTCGACGCCAGCAATGACTTTTATCTGGACGGCATACGCGACGACAGCCAATACAAGCGCGATCTGCACAACATCGAACGCGTAGAAGTGCTCAAGGGCCCCGCGGCCGTGCTGTATGGCCGCGGCAGCCAGGGTGGGATCGTCAACCGTGTCAGCAAGGCACCCGAGGCCGGTCGCCGCTCGACCATCGAGGCCCAGGGCGGCAGCGAAGACCTGCGCAGTCTGTACGCCGACCTCAGCGCCGACCCGAGCGAGAACATCAGCCTGCGCCTGAACATGGGCAACATGGACGAGAACAGCTTCCGCGACGGCGTCAGCGGCAACCGCAAACTGTTCGCACCGTCGATAAGCTGGCAACTGACCCCTGACCTGAACTGGCTGGTGCAATACGAATACAGCCGCTACAACCGCACCCCGGATCGCGGCATTCCCGGAATTGGCGGGCGCCCGGCCGACGTCGGTCGGGGCACGACTTACGGCAACGATCACGACTTCATCGACGACAAGACGCAATCCCTGCGATCCCGACTCAGTTATGAACTCAATGACAATTGGCAGCTGCGCCACACCCTCGGCGTGTTCAAGCTCGACAGCGATTTCGACAACACCTACCTCACCGGCTTCGACGCGAAAACCAACAAGGTCACCCGCCAGCACTGGCAACAGGACCTGACCACCCGCAACGTCTACAACAACGTCGAACTGGAAGGCGGATTCGACACCTTCGGCCTTGAGCATCGTCTGCTGACCGGGATCGAAACCGGCAGCCAGCGCCGCGACCCGAGGCTGTACAACGCGGCTACCGGCCGGGGCACTCAGCCGGTGCCGTCGCTTGATCTATACAATCCGGATCGCAACCAGCGCCACACCGGGCGCATGCAGGTGTCGAGCAGCAGCCATACCGAAGTCGAAAGCCGTGCGATCTATGTTCAGGATCAACTGCGCCTGAACGATCAATGGCAACTGCTGGCCGGCCTGCGCTACGACACCTTTGACATCGAGTCGACCAACAAGCTGCGCAATATCTCTGAAGACCGCGACAGCCACAGCACCAGCCCGCGTTTCGGCGTGGTCTGGACACCACTGCAGAACCATTCGTTTTACGCATCGTGGACCAAGACGTTTTCGCCGGTCGGCGGCGGTCTGATCGGTATCACCCCAGGTGCGGCCGGCAACACCAACGACCTGAGCCCGGAGCTGACCAAGCAGAAGGAAATCGGGGTCAAGAGCGACTGGCTCGACGATCGCCTGAGCACCACCCTGGCGATCTATGAGCTGGAGCTCTACAACCGTCGCACCACCGATCCGAACGACCCGACCCTGACCGTACTCAGTGGCCTGCAACGCTCGCGCGGGATCGAACTGACCGGCACCGGCAAGATCGTCGGCAATTGGTACATGCGCGGTGGTGTCGGCGTACAGGACGCGACCATCGAGAAGGACAACAACGGTCTGGAGGGCAAACGCGTCAACAACGTGGCCAAACACAACGGCAGCCTGTTCCTGACCTGGAAACCGGAAATGGGCTGGTACGGCGAAACCGGCCTGACCCTGGTCGGCCAGCGTTACGCCGACAACGCCAACACCACGGTGTTACCGGGTTACGGTCGCTGGGACGCGCTGGTCGGTTACCGCCACAAGGACTGGGACCTGCGTGCGGCGCTGAACAACATCACCGACCGCGAGTATTACGCCTCGGCCACCAGCGCCTTTCAGATCCAGCCTGGCGCGCCGCGCAGCCTGGTCATGACGGGCACTTACAGCTTCTGATTCGCGCCCATAAAAAAAGCGCTGCCATCCCGGCAGCGCTTTTTACAATCCTTGTCTGTTCTTCTTATCCTTCCATCACATCCCAAAGTGCGTCCAGTTCGGCCTCGCTGAACAGGCCAGCGGGGTAACGCTCGATCATCATCCGGCGCGGATCAGGTTCCCTGATCTGACGCGTTCCATTGGACTTCAACCAGTGCGCGACAATCTGGAGCGACTCACTATTTACAGCCATGGGATGCAACGTCCGCTCGCTGATTACGTTCACTTCGGCGTTCATGTCAGCGCTCTCTCCCCGTTCGTGAGCGGCTAAGTTATCCAAGGTTTATGACAGAACTGTTGAAGTTCTCCCCCCTCCCTAGTGCGTCGTGATCGATACAAGAGCTATGCCAACGTAATGAAATTGTCGACCAGCGGACATAAAGAAACCCGCAGTCCTGACGGGCTGCGGGTTTCTCTTCAAGCATGGGCAACAAATGACTGCCCGGTCGTTTTTCCAATCAACTCAAGCTGTTACATCCGCACTCACTCTTTGTGCGCAGCAGGTTGCTGTTGGGTAAGGCAGTGAATGTTGCCGCCACCCAGTAACAGTTCGCGGCCTGGCACCATCACCACTTCGTGCTGCGGGAACAGCTTCTGCAGGATCTCCCGGGCCGGAGCGTCCATCGGGTCGTCGAAGCTTGGCGCGA
Source organism: Pseudomonas sp. KCJK9016 (assembly GCF_046231795.1). Lineage (NCBI taxonomy): Bacteria > Pseudomonadati > Pseudomonadota > Gammaproteobacteria > Pseudomonadales > Pseudomonadaceae > Pseudomonas > Pseudomonas sp. KCJK9016. The sequence continues at coordinate 66,448 of NZ_JBJJMM010000005.1, forward strand.
TGATGCCACCGTTGACGATCAGGAAGTTCACGTAGGAACCGGCCAGACGCACGCTCGGGTTGCGCTCCTGAGTGCCGTCCACCGGGTCCACGCCCGCGCATTCTTCTTCGGTGGCAAACAAGGGTCCCGGAATCGGCATCTTGTGCACTGTGAACGGGCGGCCCTTGGCGTCGGTGCTGCTTTCCAGCACCTTCATCGCAGCCTGGCAGCGCGGGTAGTTCGGATCCTGCCGATCGTCGGTCCACGCCAGCAGCACTTCACCCGGACGCACGTAGCAGCAGAAGTTGTCTACGTGACCATCGGTTTCGTCGTTGAACAGACCGTCCGGCAGCCAGATGACCTTGTCCACCGACAGGTTGTCACGCAATACCGCCTCGATTTCTTCGCGGTTCAGGTGCGGGTTACGATTGCGGTTGAGCAGGCATTCCTCGGTGGTGATCACAGTGCCTTCACCATCGACATGAATCGAACCACCTTCCAGTACGAAGCCTTCGGTGCGGTAACGCGGGCTGCGTTCGATCTCGAGAATCTTGCCGCCAACCTGGGAGTCGCGGTTCCACGGCGAATACAGACCGCCGTCGAAACCGCCCCAGGCGTTGAAATCCCAGTTCACACCGCGCACTTCGCCGCTGTGGTTGATCACGAAAGTCGGGCCGCTGTCGCGAACCCAGGCGTCATCGCTGGACATCTCGACCACGCGGATATTCGGTACGTCGAGACGTGCACGAGCGTTTTCGTACTGGCTGGCGGACACCGCAACGGTCACCGGTTCGAAACGTGCAATAGCCTTGGCCACCGCAGCGTGGGCGGCCTGCGCCGGCTTGCCGCCCAGACGCCAGTTGTCCGGACGCTCGGGCCAGATCATCCAGGTCTGGGTGTGCGGCGCCCACTCGGCCGGCATGTAGAAGCCATCGGCGCGTGGGGTACTTTTCAAGGTGGTCATGTCGAATCAGGACTCCAGGGAACGGTCGAGGTTGTTCAACGCGCCGAACAGGATTGAACGACGGACGATGACGACTTTATAAGCGATAAATATCGACTTTAAAAGCTAAAAGCAAATGACAGCTTTTGTTTTTACCGATTAATGCCGATAGAAATCGGCATTAATCGGCCCCCCACAGGCTCAGAGGCCTTCTTCCAGCACCTTCGACAGCATGTCGACAAAGAAATCCACGCTTTGGCGCGAAGTGACCATCGGCGGTTTGATCTTGAGAATGTTCAAGTCATCGCCGGTCGGCTGCATGAAGATTCCCAACTCCCGCAGACGATCGCACAGCAACGTGGTTTCTTCGGTTGCAGGTTCGAGTGTCTGCCGATTACGGATCAGCTCGACCCCCAGATAGAACCCCGAACCGTGCACTGCGCCGACCAGCGGATGTTTATCGATCAACGCCTCCAGCCGCTGCTTGAAGTGCCCGCCGACGACCTGGGCGTTTTCCCAGAGCTTTTCTTCTTCCATGACATCCAGCACCGCCATGCCGATCTGGCAGCTCACCGGGCTGCCGCCGGCGGACGAGAAGAAGTAACCCTCGGCCTCCAGCGCTTCGGCGATTTCCCGACGGGTGATCACCGCGCCCAGCGGCTGGCCATTACCCATGCCTTTGGCCATGGTGATGATGTCCGGTACCACACCTTGCTCTTCGAAGCCCCAGAAAAAGTGGCCCATACGGCCGTAACCGACCTGCACCTCGTCGGCGATGCACACGCCGCCACGGGCCCGCACCAGTTCATAGACCTTTTTCAGATAGCCCGGCGGCAGCGAGATCCCGCCTGCATTGCCGTAGACCGGCTCGCAGATGAACCCGGCCAGTTGCCGTTTCTGTTCGTCGATTTTGGCCAGGTTGTGTTCGACGCTGCGCACATAGTCCGGTGCCGAATCGAGGCCACGGAATTCACCCCGATAGATGTTCGGTGCGGTCACCGGGTGCACCCAGTCCGGGCGGCTGCTCAGTGCCTGCGGGTTGTCGGCGATCGAGGTCGACACCGCATCCGCGCCGACCGTCCAGCCGTGATAGGCCTCGAGCACGCTGAGCATGTCGCGCCCGCCGCTGTAGGCCCAGGCCAGACGGATTGCCAGATCATTGGCCTCGCTGCCGCTGTTGACCAGGAACACCCGGTCCATACCTTCCGGCGCCAGTTTCAGCAAACGCTCGGAAAACTCGGCGACCGCTGCATAGTTGAACCGCGAATTGGTGTTGAGCAGCGACCACTGTCGGCTCGCGACCGCCGCCATGCGCGGATGACCATGCCCAAGCACCGCGACGTTGTTGAGCATGTCGAGGTAGGAGCGGCCCTGCATGTCGATCAGGTGATTGCGCCAGCCGCGCTCGATACGCGGCGGATCGACGTAATAGTGTTTTTGAGTGCGGGCGAAGCTGGCGTCGCGGCGCGCCAGCAGGGTTTTCGCGTCCAGTTCCGGCTCGGCGTCGCAGGCCAGGCCCAGCAGTGCTGCCGGCGAAGGGGACAGCACCTGCCACGCCGGCGCGCGGGTCGGCGTACAGAACAGCGGGGCCTCCAGATGCGCATCGCGGACCAGTTGCACAATCAACGGGCCGTCCACCGATCCCAGCACCTGGCCTTTGACCAGCGCCGCACCGCCATGCAACGACGGCGTCACGCCCCGCAAACACAGGCTCAGTTGCGGGCCGTCGAGTCGCAGCGCACCGTCGGCCGAAAGATGCAGCACGCCGGCAAACGGCGCTTCGACCGCTGTCCCTTGAGGTACGCGCAACTCAACGTGCAGCGGGAACGTCTCGGGCTCATCGGCGCTGTCAGGCCGGGTCCGGGACAAACGGTATTGCCCGTATCGACTGGCAGCCAGACCGTGAATGGCGGCTGCCTCGTTCAACAGACGTTGATCGATTCCCGGTTGCTCCCAGTTACCGGCCTCGAAGTGCGCGCTCAATACACCCAGATCAATCAGCGCGAACTCGCGCCCGACCAGACCCGGCAACAACGGTGCGAAACCTTCACCGTCGATGGCCGGCAATACCTGCCCCACCGCCGAGAGAATCGCCGCCTCCATCAGCGCCAGTGGCACCGATGTGGCAACCCGGAAAATCTCCCACTCATGAGTAAGATTGTCGCCGCTGTAGGTATTGCCCGGGTCGATGCTGACCTGTTGCTCGCCACTGAGCACCAGCACCGCCGCCCGCATCACGATCAGCGGCCACAGCGCCTGCAATTCTTCGTGTTGCAGCGGATTGACCGCGTGATAGGCCTGCACCGCCGGCAGGATCACGAACGGATCGCCCCCGGCGTGATGCAGCAACGCCGCGCAGGTAACCGACAGATCGGTGATGCGCCAGGTGCGGACCAGATCACCGAAATCGATGACACCCTGCAACTGCCAGTGGCGCCGGGCATCACGCTGCCAGACCACGTTGTCATCGGTGATGTCCATGTGGATCGCCTGCACCGGCAGTTTTTCCAGCAACGGTTGCAGACGGCGCCCGGCCTGCTGCGCGGCTTCGGCGATCAGTGCGCGCTGGTGCTGATCCTCGATCACCGGCAGCAGATGCTCGATCAGTGCGCTGGCGTGGCGCGCGTCCCACTGCAAGGTGCGTTCAAGTCCCGGATGGTCGAACCCGGTCAGGGCCAGGTCCATTTCGCCGCAGAGCCGGCCGAATCCGGCGACGACTTCGTGGCCAAGATGATCGAGCGCGGTCAGCGGCTGACCTTCGATGTAATCGAGCAGCCGCACGTGCACCGCTTCACCGCCGATCTCCAGCGACAACAGGTCCTGGCCGTCGTTGGCCGGGATGACCCGGGGAACGTGGACATCGCAGTGTTCGGCCAGATACTTCAGGCCCGCATGCTGAGCCTGCAACTCCACCAGCGAATAATCGCCCCGGCAGATCTTCAGCACGAACCGTCCACGCTCACTGTCCACGCGATAGTTGAGATCCTGCTGGCTGCCCAGTGCCTGCAACGTGCCGTTCAAGCCGTAATACTGCTCCAGCACATGCAGCGCCTGCTCGGCGGTGACCTGTGGGCCGGGAAGACTGGCGCGATGAATCAACGTGGCGAACGACATGGAACGACCCCTGAAATTTTATTAGGCGCCTATATCGCCACTGCTTCGGGGGATAAGCAACCCCCCGACCATCCGTCCCCCGCGCCGTGTGCGTCGGGCGTATTTGCAAGTCTGCACTCGCGCCCACCGGCACTTTGCGCAAGAATGTCGGCCATTCACATCAGCCACTGGAAAATTTTCATGAATGTAATCACCACCGACCTGCCCGGTGTTCTGATCATCGAACCCAAGGTATTTGGTGACGAACGCGGTTTCTTTTACGAAAGCTTCAACGCCAAGGCTTTTCAGGACGCGACCGGCCTGAATACACAATTTGTCCAGGATAACCATTCCCGCTCGCAAAAGGGCGTCCTGCGTGGCTTGCATTACCAGTTGGAAAACACCCAGGGCAAACTGGTCCGCGTCACGGCCGGTGAAGTGCTCGACGTGGCCGTCGATATCCGTCGCAGCTCGTCGCACTTCGGCAAATGGGTTGCCGTACGTCTGTCCGCCGACAATCACCGTCAGTTGTGGGTGCCGGAAGGCTTCGCCCATGGTTTCGTGGTTCTGAGCGAATTCGCCGAATTCCTTTACAAGACCACCGATTACTACACCCCATCCGCCGAGCGCAGCATTCGCTGGGACGACCCGGATCTGGGCATCGACTGGCAACTGGACGAAGCACCGAAACTGTCCGCCAAGGATCAGGCAGCGGCCTTGCTCAAGGATGCCGACGTCTTTTCCTGAAGTGCTTCAGGCCTAGGCATAATGCGCCTGTATCCACAGGCGCCCGATGCTCATGACTCCGACCCTCCCCCGCCGCCCCCGCTGGCGCAGCCTCGCCTTGTTGGCCCTTTGTCTGGCCCCGTTGCTGTGGCCGCTGCAGCATCTGGCCGAACGCTATTACCGCAGCGAACTCATTGGTCAGAATCGCCAGACCCTCGACCTCTACGTCGCCAACCTGCTGGGCACCCTGCATCGCTACGAAGTGCTGCCTCAGATCCTCGGCGACCTGCCGGCCCTGCGGGCGGTCATCGGTGCACCGGACGATGGTGTCACACAGGGCAACGCCAATCGCCTGCTGAAAAACATTGCCGCCCAGACCGGCGCCGAAGTCATGTACCTGATGGATACCAGCGGCAAGACGCTGGCAGCCTCGAACTGGGACAAGCATGACAGTTTCGTCGGGCGCAACTTCTCGTTCCGGCCCTACTTCAACGAGGCGATGGCCGGGCGGCTGGGGCGCTTCTTCGGCCTTGGCACGACGTCCGCCAAGCGCGGCTACTTCTTTGCGGCGGCCGTGCGCAACGGTGAAAAAATCATTGGCGTACTGGTCATCAAGGTCGATCTGGACCACACCGAAAGCCTGTGGGGCAAAACCCCGGAGCAATTGCTGGTAACCGACCACAATGGCGTGGTCATCCTTACGTCACGCCCGGAATGGCGATTCCGCTCGACTCGCCCGTTGAACGACGACGAACGGTCGGCGATCACTGCCATACAACCGTATCCGACCCGTTCGCCGCGCCCGCTGAATCTCAGCCCGACCGCCTGGCTGACCCAGACCCGGGAAATCGAAGAAACCGGCTGGAGCGTCAGTATTCTTGCTCCGCGCACCTTGATCGACCGTCCGGTACGCACCGTTGTGGCTGTCGGCGGCGCCACGCTGCTGGTGGTGATGCTGTTGCTGGGACTGTTGATGCAGCGCCGCCGCCACTATCTGGAACGGATCGCCTTCGAAGCCAAGGCACGGCGTGAACTTGAAGGTCGGGTCGCCGAACGCACCAGCGATCTGGAGGGGCTAAACCGGCGTTTGAAACAGGAAGTGCTGGAACGCGAACAAGCCCAGCAGGAACTGGTGCGTGCCCAGGACGATCTGGTACAGGCCGGCAAACTGTCGGCACTGGGCACCATGTCGGCAAGCATCAGCCACGAGCTCAATCAACCACTGGCGGCGATCCGCAGTTATGCGGAAAACGCCGAAGTGCTGCTCGATCATCAGCGCACCGATGACGCTCGCGGCAACCTCAAACTGATCAGTGAACTGACCGGGCGCATGGCCTCGATCATCGCTCACCTGCGCGCCTTCGCCCGCCGTGATCGCCATGCCCCGGAAAGCGTGGCCCTGCAGCCGGCGCTGGACGATGCCCTGGCATTGCTGGCCAAACGGCGCCGGAGCATGGACGTCGAGCTGATCCGCGATCTGCCCGCCGCAACGCTGTGGGTCGAGGCCGGGGAAACCCGGTTGCGTCAGGTCCTTGGCAATCTGTTGGCCAACGCCCTCGATGCCCTGACCGAGAAAGGTCCACCGCGCAAATTGTGGCTGAGTGCCGAATCCACCGGAGAAGGCGTCAATCTGTACATTCGCGACAACGGCCCTGGCTTCTGCATGGAAGCGCTGGGCCGCGCCAGCGAGCCGTTTTACACCACCAAGACCCGCACTCAGGGGCTGGGGCTGGGTCTGGCCATTTGCGAAACCCTGATGCGCGCCTTCGGCGGTGAACTGTCATTCGCCAACCACAAGCAAGGTGGCGCCTTGATTACCCTGCGGCTGCGCGCCGGCGCGCCCGGAGTCAGCCTGCAACCGTCCGAGGATCGAAGTGCATGACCATCGACAACCGCATTCAGGTGGTGCTGATCGACGACGATCCGCACCTGCGTCAGGCCCTGTGCCAGACGCTGGATCTGGCCGGTCTGAAAATCCTTCCGCTGTCCGAAGCCAAGGGGCTGGCCGCGCAACTGGAGCGTGACTGGCCGGGGGTGGTGGTCAGCGACATCCGCATGCCCGGCATGGACGGTCTTGAGTTATTGAACGAACTGCACGCTCAGGATCCCGAACTCCCCGTGCTGTTGATCACCGGACATGGCGATGTACCGTTGGCCGTGCAGGCCATGCGCGCCGGAGCCTACGATTTCCTCGAAAAGCCCTTCGCCAGCGACGCCCTGCTCGACAGCGTGCGCCGCGCACTGGCCCTGCGGCGCCTGGTGCTGGACAACCGCAGCCTGCGCATGGCCCTGAGCGACCGCAATGAACTGAGCGCGCGACTGGTCGGCCAGTCGCCCCCGATGGCGCGCCTGCGCGAGCAGATCGGCGCGCTGGCCGCGACCAAGGCTGACGTCCTGATCCTCGGCGAAACCGGTGCCGGCAAAGAAGTCGTGGCCCGTGCCCTGCACGACCTGTCGAGCCGGCGTAACGGCCCGTTCGTGGCGATCAATGCCGGCGCGCTGGCCGAGTCGGTGGTCGAAAGCGAGCTGTTCGGCCACGAGCCCGGCGCCTTCACCGGCGCGCAGAAGCGCCGGATCGGCAAGTTCGAATTCGCCAATGGCGGCACGCTGTTTCTCGATGAAATCGAGAGCATGAGCATGGACGTGCAGGTCAAACTGCTGCGCATGCTGCAGGAGCGGGTCGTCGAACGCCTGGGCGGTAATCAGTTGATCCCGCTGGATATACGCGTCATCGCTGCGACCAAGGAAGACCTGCGCCAGGCCGCCGACCAGGGCCGCTTCCGCGCAGACCTGTATTACCGGCTCAACGTGGCACCGCTGCGTATTCCGCCGCTGCGCGAACGGGGTGAGGACGTTCTGGTGCTGTTCCAGCACTATGCCGACGAAGCCAGCGCCCGACACGGTTTGCCGCCCCATGAACTGCAACCGGCGCAACGGGCGTTGCTGCTGCGCCACACATGGCCGGGCAATGTGCGGGAATTGCAGAACGCCGCGGAGCGTTTCGCCCTTGGCCTGGAACTGGCGCTCGATAACGCTCAGCCAGAGGGTGCCAGCCTGACCACCGAAGTCACGAGCGCGGGCCTCAGCGAACAGGTGGAAAATTTCGAAAAATCATTGATTGCCGCCGAACTGGCCCGCTCGCACAGTTCGGTGCGCAGTCTCGCCGAAGCGCTGGGCATTCCGCGCAAGACCCTGCACGACAAACTGCGCAAGCATGGACTGAACTTCGCTGACAGCAGCAACCATGGAGACGAATCCGAATGAAGCACGACAGCCAATATCTTGAATCCGTCCTCCATCACGACATCCCGCTGACCCGGGACATGGGCCTCAAGGTGCTCGACTGGCATGAACAGCAACTGCGCCTGCACTTGCCGCTTGAGGCCAACGTCAATCACAAGAGCACCATGTTCGGCGGCAGTCTGTATTGCGGCGCGGTGCTGGCGGGTTGGGGCTGGCTGCATCTGCGCTTGAAGGAGGAAGGCATCACCGACGGGCACATCGTGATCCAGGAGGGACAGATCAGTTATCCGTTGCCGGTGACCGGCGATGCCATCGCGATTTGTCCGGCGCCGGATGCAGCCGTATGGAAGAAATTTCTGGCGATGTATCAGCGTTACGGGCGGGCTCGATTGACCCTGCAGACACGGATCGTCAATGCGGGCAGCGATGAGGATGCGGTGACCTTCAGCGGGCAGTACGTGCTGCACCGCTGAGGATATGGAAATGGGCTCAGGAGCGGGCCAGTTCCAGCAGTTTCGAACGCCACGCCGCTTTTGCCGGCAGCGCCAAAAAGAACTCGTTCAGCAGTGACTCCCGCGCCGGGTAGCAGAACGCTTCACCGTTCAAACCCAGCACCTCGCCACCCGCGCCTTCCAGCACGCCTTGCGCCGCCGCCGTGTCCCACTGGGAGGTCGGCGCCAGTCGCGGATAACAATCCGCCGCTCCTTCGGCCAGCAGGCAGAATTTCAGCGAACTGCCGATGTTGGCCAGTTGCAACTCGCCGAGGCTTGCGCTCAAACCGGCCAGCAGGCGTTCCTGTTCCGGGCTGGAATGACGGCGGCTGGCGACCACAGTAAATGCTTCGCCAGGGCCAGGCACGTCACGCACCTGAATCGCCACCGGCGTGCCGCCCGTATCGCCCCGCCAGGCACCCAGCCCGGCACCGCCGACGTAGAAGCGTCCATTGGTCGGCATCGAAACCACCCCGAACACCACGCGGCCATTTTCGATCAAGGCGATGTTCACGGTGAACTCTTCGCTACCGCTGATGAATTCCTTGGTGCCATCCAGCGGATCCACCAGCCACCAGCGCTGCCAGCCGGCGCGCACGCTTTGCGGGATGCCGGCGTCCTCTTCGGACAACACCGGGATACTCGGGTCCAGGGCCGTCAGGCCGGCGACAATCACATGATGCGCGGCGATGTCCGCCGCGGTCACCGGCGAATTATCGGACTTGGCGGTGACCGCCACATCGGCGCGCCAGAACGGCAGGATCGCCTCGCCGGCCCGCAACGCCAGCTCAACCACCGGTGCCATCATCGGATGGGGAAAAATCATTGACATCTCACTCATGACTGGAAAAAGCCGCGCTGGGTCAGCAGATCGCGGGCCAGGTACAACGCCGCCAGGGCACGACCTTCGGAAAATTGCGGATTTTGAGCCAATGAAGAGAGATCCCGCAGGTTGACCTTGTCCACCCGCATCGGCTCCGGTTCATCGCCTTCCAGTCGCTCTTCGTACAGATCGCTGGCCAGCACCACCTGGATTTTCTGACTCATATAGCCGGGGGACAACGATAACTCGGTCAGGTGCTCCAGTTGCCGCGCACCAAAGCCTGCCTCTTCCTTGAGCTCACGCTCGGCCGCCGCCAGCACATCCTCGCCCGGTTCGATCAGACCTTTGGGCAAGGACAGTTCGTACTCGTCGGTACCGCCGCAGTACTCCTCGACCAGCACTGCGTGCTCGGCATCGAGCATGGCCACGATCATCACTGCGCCATAACCTGCGCCCTTGCCCACCAGCCGCTCGTAAGTGCGCTCCACGCCGTTGGAAAAGCGCAACTTCAGCTCTTCGACGCAGAACAGACGACTGGTGGCGACGATTTCCCGGGCAAGTACGGTTGGTTTCTGGCGCATGCAAAGCTCCTTGGCGTGAACGCGCTACTATAACGCGGCTTTTCCGATAGTTTGCGTCGGATATCTTTCTACCGTTCGAGACGTTGCCATGCCTTCATTACCGTGGTCCGACATCGATACCGTTCTGCTGGACATGGACGGTACGTTGCTGGATCTGCACTTCGACAACCACTTCTGGCTGGAACACCTGCCGCAGCGCTATGCCGAACTGCACGGTGTGAGCCGAGCCATGGCGGAAATGGAGTTGCAGCCGTTGTTCGAACGCCATGCCGGTCAATTACAGTGGTATTGCCTGGATTTCTGGAGCGCGGAGTTGAAGCTGTCAGTACGCGAACTCAAGCTGGAAACCGCCCATCTGATTGCCCTGCGCCCCGATGCCGACACCTTTCTCGCTGCGATCACCCGTGCCGGAAAACGCGTGGTGATGATCACCAACGCGCACCGCGATTCGTTGTCGCTGAAACTGGAGCGGGTTGAACTGGCGCCGTACTTCGAGCGGTTGATCAGTTCCCACGATTACGGTTTCCCCAAAGAAAACCCGCAGTTCTGGGATGCTTTGCAGGCCGACATCGGTTTCGATCCGGCACGCAGCCTGTTCATCGACGACACCTTGCCGATCCTGCGCAGTGCACGGGATTACGGCGTAGCGCATTTGTTGGCGGTGAAGGAACCGGACAGTCGCAAGGGGCCGAAGGACACGGCGGAGTTCGCGGCGGTCGAAGATTATCGGGATTTGATCAAAGGACTTTAGACCGCGCGGACTTCATCGCGAGCAGGCTCGCTCCCACAATGGAAATGCATGCCTATGTGGGAGCGAGCCTGCTCGCGATTGCGGTTTCGAAGGTTAATCAGGAATACGCAGCGTCTGCCCCGGATAGATCTTGTTCACATCCTTGAGCATTGGCTTGTTGGCCTCAAAGATCTTGTTGTACTGGTTGGCATTGCCGTACACCGCCAAAGAAATCGCGCTGAGGGTGTCGCCCTTTTTCACCACCACAAAGCGTGCGGCGGCCACCACTGGCCCGGTCACGGTGATCTGGTCATCGACACTGCCCACGCCCTCGATATTGCCGACAGCCAACAGAATCTTTTCTTTCTCTTCCTGGCTCGCCACCTCGCCGGTGACCGTCACCTTGTCGCCATCCACAGTGGCCTGGACGTTCGGGTTACCCAACCCGACCTTGCTGATGTGTTCCTTCAATTGCTCGCTGGCATTGGCATTGCCGGGGGTCAGCAGATCGATCAGTTTCTCACCTGCTTCTTTTACAAAACTCAAAAGACTCATGGCGCACACTCCTTGATTTAAGTTCCAGACGCCCAAGCCTAGACCACCCCGAACCCCACCGGTTCCGGCCCGACCAATGACCCTGCCCCCGCGCAAGCGGTAGAATCGCCCACCCTTGCCAGCGCCCCGGAGCGAAGATGGACATCAAGCAGCTGAAATTCCTCATCGCCCTCGACGAAACCCGCCACTTCGGCCAGGCCGCCGCCCGCTGCCACATCACTCAGCCGACCTTGTCGATGCGCCTGCGCAGCCTCGAAGAAGAACTCGATCTGCCGCTGGTCAATCGCGGCCAGCGCTTCGAAGGTTTCACCGCACCGGGCGAGCGGGTGCTGGCCTGGGCGCGCACGGTGCTGGCGGCCTATGACGGCCTGCAGGCGGAAGCGGCGGCCTGTCGCGGCAACCTGATCGGCACCTTGCGCCTGGGTGTGGTCCCGCTGTCGAGTTTCGATCCGCTGCCGCTGATGCAACGCCTGCACGCTGCACACCCGGAACTGCGCTTCGAACTGTCGGCGCTGAGTTCCGAACAGATCCTCGAACAACTGGCGGACAACCGCATCGACCTCGGGGTGTCGTATCTGGATCGTCTCGACAACGAACGTTTCGAATCACTGGCGTTCGACGAAACCCGCATGGGCCTGTTGTATGACCAGCGCTCCTTCAGCTTCGGCGAGGCGCCACTGAGCTGGCAGGCGCTGATCGAACTGCCGCTGGGCATGCTCACCAGCGGCATGCATTTTCGCCAGTCCATCGACCACAACTTCCATAGTCGGGGCCTGACACCGCGACCGCTGTTGCAGACCGACGCCGTGCACCAATTGTTACAAGCCGTGCATGGAGGATTCTGCTGCGCGATCATGCCGCTGGACGGCGGCCTCGAAAGCCTCACCGATCACCTGCGCCTGCAACCGATCGAAAACGCCCAGACCCTGGCCCGACTGGGCCTGATCATGCGCCGCGGCGCTCCGCGTTCGGCGCTGGCCGAGGCCTGCTTCGCGCTTTATCAGAAATCGCCGGCAGCCGCTTGATCGACGGCATCTATCGATAGATCGACACTAGCGATTAGACGCGACAAGTTGCCGCGCCTAGTCTTAACGTTGATCAATCCGTCGGTGATGCCATGAACGCCAAGCGCCCGGCCTGCGCGGCGCCTGCACTCGAAACGCCCGCGCCCGCCGCCAGTCAGACCTACAGCTACAGCGACCTGCCTCTGGCGGAGTCGGCCAGCACCGCGCTGGCCGAGGAAGTTGCACTGGCGATTGCCTACAACGGCATCAGCCAGGCCGTGATGCTGGTGACGCCGACCGACCTCGAAGACTTCATCGTCGGCTTCAGCCTCGGCAGCGGCATCATCGAAGACGCCACCGACATCTACGACCTGCAACTGACCGGGTCGGGCTCGGCGCAATACGCACAGGTGACCATCGCCAACCGCGCGTTCTGGAATCTCAAGCAACAGCGTCGGCAACTGGCCGGCACCAGCGGCTGCGGCTTGTGCGGCGTGGAAGCGGTGGAGCAGGCACTGCCCGATCTCAAGGTCTTGCCCGGCGCCCCTTTGCCGCCGGTCGAATGGCTCGACGGTCTGCGCCAACGCATCGGCGCCTTCCAGCCACTGGGCCAGCATTGCGGTGCGGTCCATGCGGCGGTGTTCATGAATGCCAGTGGCGAATTGCTGCTGGGCCGTGAAGACATCGGCAGGCACAACGCCCTCGACAAACTGATCGGCGGCCTGGTCCGGCAAAAGATATCCACAACCGGCGGTCTGGCGATTGTCACCAGCCGCTGCAGTCTCGAACTGATTCAGAAAGTCCTGCGCGCCGGGATCCAGACCCTCGTCAGCCTGTCAGCCCCCACCGGCCTCGCCGTGCAGTGGGCCCGTCGTCATAACCTCAATCTCATCCACCTGCCGCAGAAGAACGCGCCGCGGGTGTATAGCCCGGAAATGGAGAAACGCCCGTGAGCCAACACCATCAAGCCGACCAGAAACCCGTCCCGCGCTACAAGCCTTACAAGGGCCCTGCCGGTGGCTGGGGCGCACTGATCAGCGTGGCCCAGGCGTGGTTGACCAGCGACAACGCGCTGAAAAACCTGCGCATGATGCTCAAGACCAACCAGAACGGCGGCTTTGACTGCCCGGGCTGCGCCTGGGGCGATTCGCCGGAAAGCGGCATGGTGAAATTCTGCGAGAACGGCGCCAAAGCGGTGAACTGGGAAGCGACCAAGCGCCGGGTGGACGGCAAGTTCTTCGCCAAACACAGCGTTACTGCTTTGCTGGAACAGAGTGACTATTGGCTCGAGTATCAAGGTCGCCTGACCGAGCCGGTGGTGTATGACGCTGAAACCGATCGCTACAAACCGATCAGCTGGGACGATGCCTACGCCTTGATCGGCAAGCACCTGCGAGCCCTGTCGAGCCCGGATCAGGCCGAGTTCTACACCTCGGGCCGCGCCAGCAATGAAGCGGCTTATTTGTATCAATTGTTCGTGCGTGCTTTCGGCACCAACAATTTCCCCGACTGCTCGAACATGTGCCACGAGGCCAGCGGCGTAGCACTGGCGCAAAGCGTCGGTGTCGGCAAGGGCACCGTGACCTTTGACGACTTCGAACACGCCGACGCAATTTTCGTCTGGGGCCAGAATCCCGGCACCAACCACCCACGCATGCTCGAACCGCTGCGTGAAGCGGTGAAACGCGGTGCTCAAGTGGTGTGTATCAACCCGCTGAAAGAGCGCGGCCTGGAACGTTTCCAGCACCCGCAGCACCCGATCGAAATGCTCACCAACGGCGACAAACCCACCAACACCGCGTATTTCCGCCCGGCGCTGGGTGGCGACATGGCGGTGCTGCGCGGTATGGCCAAGTTCCTGCTGCAATGGGAACGCGATGCGCAGAAGGCAGGCGCGCCGGCGGTGTTCGATCACGACTTCCTCAATGAACACAGCGTCAACGTGCTGGAGTATCTCGGTGTCGTCGATGACACGCCGTGGGAGCAGATCGTCGCTCAGTCCGGTCTGACTCTGGTGGAAATCGAGCAGGCGGCGCGCATGTATGCCAAAGGCAAGAACGTGATCATGTGCTGGGCGATGGGCATCACCCAGCACCGCCACTCGGTACCGACCATCCAGGAAATCGCCAACCTGATGCTGCTGCGCGGCAACATCGGCAAGCCCGGCGCCGGCCTGTGCCCGGTGCGCGGTCACAGCAACGTGCAGGGCGACCGCACCATGGGCATCAACGAGCGCCCGCCGGTGGCGTTCCTCGATTCCCTGGAGCGTCGCTTCCAGTTCAAGGTGCCGCGTCACAACGGGCACAACGTGGTCGAAGCGATTCACGCGATGGCCGAAGGTCGCGCCAAGGTGTTCATCGGTCTGGGCGGCAACTTCGCCCAGGCTACACCGGACAGCCCGCGCACCTTCCAGGCCCTGCGCAACTGCGACCTGACCGTGCAGATCAGCACCAAGCTCAACCGCAGCCACCTCGCCCACGGCAAGGACGCATTGATCCTGCCGTGCCTGGGTCGTACCGACATCGACATCCAGGCCGAAGGCCCACAGGCCGTCACCGTGGAAGACTCGTTCAGCATGGTGCACGCCTCCAACGGGCAGTTGCAGCCGCTGTCGAACCAGATGCGCTCGGAGCCGTCGATCATCGCCGGCATCGCCGCGGCTACCCTGGGCAGCAAACCGGTGGACTGGAACTGGCTGGTAGCCGACTACCGGCGCATCCGCGAACTGATCGCCGACACCATCCCGGGCTTCAAGGACTTCAACGAGAAGGTCAAGAACCCGGGTGGGTTTTACCTCGGCAACAGCGCTGGCGCGCGCAAGTGGAATACGACTTCGGGTCGGGCCAACTTCAAGCCGAACATGCTGCCCAAGGACCTGATCCACGAACGCACCCGCGCCACCGGCAAATTGCCGGATCTGATCCTGCAATCGATGCGCTCCCACGATCAATACAACACCACGATCTACGGTCTCGACGACCGTTATCGCGGAGTCAAGGGACAGCGCGATGTGTTGTTCGCCAACGAAGCGGACATCATCCGGCTCGGCTTCAAGCCTGGCCAGAAAGCCGACATCGTGTCGCTGTGGGAAGATGGCCGCGAGCGTCGGGTGAAAGGCTTCACGTTGCTGGCGTTCGACATTCCGGCGGGACAGGCAGCGGCCTATTACCCTGAGGTGAACCCGCTGGTGCCACTGGAAAGCACCGGGGATGGCAGCCATACGCCAACGTCGAAGTTCATCGCGATCAGGCTGGAAGCGGCGAGCGAGAACGGATTGATCATGGCCAGATCGGCCTGACGGCAACTTTGTCAGCGCCCACAAAAAAGGCCGCTTTTGCATAAAAGCGGCCTTTGTGAAGTAGCTAAAGACCGGCCAAAATCGGTTAAGTTCCGTCCATAAATCAGTAACTTGCATAATTGTATACAAGTCGTGCTATTCGTCGGATTTCGATTGTCAGCCTTGTTACACAGCCTCAGGATCGCGCCGTCATCCCTTTGAGGCTCCTCTATGAAGTTCTCCCAGATTCTCTTGTTGTCCCTCGGCCTGGTCAGTGGCTTCGCCTCTGCCGGAGGCACCACCGAAGCCGGTGTGGGCGGCGCATTGGGCGGGGTTCTTGGCTCGGTCGTCGGTCAATCCTTGGGCGGCAGCACAGGTTCAACCATTGGCGCGGCACTTGGCGGCGCGGGTGGCAGCGCGGTTGGCGCCAACAAACACAGCCGTGGCGAAGCCGCCATTGGCGGTGCATTGGGCGCAGCCGGCGGTAACGTGGTCGGCCGCAGCATGGGCGGCACCACCGGCAGCCTGATCGGCGCCGCAGCCGGTGGCGGCGCCGGCGGCGCGTTGGGCAACTACATGGGCAACGAGAGCAATCGCGAAGACCGTTATTACGATCGCGGTCGTGATGATCGTCGCTACTACCGTGACCATCACCCGGGTCGCGGCCATGCCTACGGTCATCGCAAGCACCACCGCTACTATCGCGACTGAGGCCGGACCTCGTTGCAGGCAAAGCCGGATCGCAGCTCCCCCGAGCTGCGATTTTTTTTGCCTTTCAAACCGCCAGACGCTCCAGTGCCTGACGCAAACCGGCCGGAATGGCCACCGGCTGGTTCGACGCCCGATCAACGAACACATGCACGAAGCGCCCCGCCGCACAGGCTTCATGTTCGCCAGCCTTGAACACGGCCAACTCATATTGCACTGAACTGTTGCCCAGTTTGCCGACCCGCAAACCGACTTCGATCAGGTCCGGGAATGCAATCGAGGCGAAGTAATCGCAAGAAGAACTCACGACAAACCCCACCACTTCGCCGTCGTGAATATCCAGCCCACCGACCTGGATCAGGTAGGTGTTAACGGCGGTATCGAAAAAGCTGTAGTACGTGACGTTGTTGACGTGGCCATAGACATCGTTGTCGTGCCAGCGCGTGGTGATCGGCTGGAAATGCGGGTAATCGGTGCGTTGTGGCATCGGGTTGGACATCAGTGTCTATTCCTTGAGTGATCGGCCCAGTCTAAAGGTAAAAACCCTTGCCTCGCGCCGCCAGCTCGCCAATCAATTGCGCCGGTCGCCACTGATCCCCCTGGCGGGTCTCCAGCGCCAGCAACCGCTTATGAATGTCGGCCAGCCCCTGGTCGTCCGCCCAGGCCATCGGCCCGCCCCTCTGCGCCGGGAAACCATAGCCGTTCAGGTACACCTGATCGATGTCGTGGGCCGAATCGGCAATCCCTTCCTGCAGGATCTTTGCACCCTCGTTGACCAAGGCCAGAAGACAGCGTTCGAGGATTTCCTCGGAGCCGATCTCACGGCGATGAAACCCCAGACCTTCGCTGACACTCAATACCAGTGCATCCACCTCGGGATCGTGCTCGGCCTGGCGACTGCCCGGTTCGTAGTGGTAGTAACCGTTACCGGATTTCTGTCCGAATCGCCCCAGCTCGCACAGTCGGTTATCCACTTGAACCTCCGGCGCGTCCTGTCCTTTGCCGGCCAACTCCCTGGCACGCCACTCCAGATCGATGCCGACCACGTCGTACATGCGAAACGGCCCCATGGCAAAGCCGAAGCCCTGCAACGTCGCATCGATCTGCTGCGGCCAGGCCCCTTCGAGCAGCATCTTGCGCGCCTCCAGCACATAAGGGTGAAGCATGCGATTACCGATGAACCCGTGACAGTTGCCCGACACCACGCTGACCTTGCCCATTCGTTTGCCCAGTTCAAGCGCAGCTTCCAGCACCGCTGGCGAGGTTTGCGCACCACGGACGATTTCCAGCAGTTTCATGATGTGCGCCGGGCTGAAGAAATGCAGGCCCAGCACTTGAGTCGGGCGGCGGGTCGCAGCGGCGATGGCATCGATGTCCAGCGCCGAAGTGTTGCTCGCCATCAGGGCCTCGGGCTTAAGCACGCCATCGAGCTCACGAAAGATCTTTTGCTTGAGCTCAAGATTCTCGTACACCGCTTCAATCACCAGATCGACATTTCGGATCGCCGCGTAATCGGCTGCAGCACTGACCTGTGCGATTCGCCTGTCGGCCTCCGCCTGATCGATCCGCCCCTGACGCACGTTGTGTGCATAGGTATCGGCCACTGCCTCCAGCGCCTGCTCAAGCATTTGCGGATTGTTGTCGACCCATTGCACTGACACGCCGGCTTTGACCAGGCACATGACAATGCCGCGCCCCATGGTGCCGGCGCCGATCACAGCGGCCTGGCGGATTTCGAAGGATGTCTGGCTCATGTTGTTCTCTTGTTGAAGACCCGAAGACAGCCTTCACCATAGTCAGCCACCGAACATTTTTGAAGTTCACTACCGTGATGACCGATATTCAGCAGATGAATTCGCCGCTTCAGAGGTGCGTCTGAGCCCACGCCCGCACCTCCGCATAGGGATAGTCCTCCAGCGCTGCATACCCGGAGAGGGTCCGCGCCTTGAGTTTGGTGAACAGCGGGACACTGATCCCGCACAGAAACCGCGTCAGACGTTCCGCCGAAGGAACACACCCGGTCTGTTGCTCGTGCCTGTGGATAAAGTCGCCACACAATGCCGGGAAACTCTTATCCACAAGCGCCGGCAACTCCGGAGGTGCCGGTAGCCGGGCAACCTGCCCGTGACACACAGAGCAATGCCCGCAATGCGCCGGGGCATCGTGATCGCCGAAATACTCCGCCAGTCGATGGCCCAGGCAGCGTTCGGTGGCGAACAGTTCGAGCATCCCGTGAATCCGCGCCACTTCGGCCTGTTCGTGACGGACAAAATATTCATGCAACTCGCCACTCAAGGCATGACTGTCGAACGAGTCGTCCAGGACGTTGTAGACCTCGGTCATCTGTTTGCTTTCCAGCTCGACCCAGCCCTTTTCCTGGAAGTAATCCAGGGCCTTTACCACACGGTTGCGCTCTGCCGAATACTGCGTATACATCGCTTCGAAGTTCACCGTGGCCCAGGTCCGCGCGCGGCTTGAGGTCTGGATGATCGCCGCGACGAAATCCCTGCGCTCACCCTCAAACCGCTCAAGCAACGCCTCGGGCTCCAGCAGGTACTTGAAACGATATTCGGCGTAATACGCGTAGCGCGGGGCAATCAGCCCCCGCAGCTCCAGTTGTACCAGCAACGTCTTCAGTGGCAGCGCACGAATGTTGCTCTGATCCGCTAGCGGCCCGAGCAGAAATTCCCATTGGCCTTCAGGCGCAGCGGCCTGCAACTCCTCCAGCACATGGCGAATGCCATCGCGCTCCGGCGTGTCGCCGTAGACGAAGTTTTCCAGCACATTGAGGCTGTCGCGGTTGGCCAGCACCAGGCAGTCGGAGGGTTGCCCGTCTCGCCCGGCGCGGCCGATTTCCTGGCTGTAGTTTTCGATGGATTTGGGAAGGTCGAAATGCACCACGTTGCGGATGTCGCTCTTGTCGATGCCCATACCGAATGCGATGGTCGCGACAATGCAATTGGACTGCCCGTCCATGAAGCGCTTCTGGATCACCTCCCGTTGCTCGTGGGGCAGACCGGCATGATAAGCCTCGGCCTGAATGCCATTGCGATTCAGATGCTCGGCAATGTACTCGGCGGTTTTCTGCAGGGTGACATAGACGATGCTCGGCTGGCCCGCCCGCGCGGCCATCCACTCCACCAGCCGTCGACGCTTGTTCTCGCCGCGCACCGGTTCCACCAGCAGATTGAGATTGGGCCGATAGAAACCGGTGGTGACCACATCCTCGGCGGCGATGGCGAATTTCGCCTGCATGTCGGCGATGACTTTCGGCGTTGCCGTTGCGGTCAGCAGCAGGGTCTGCGGGATGTTGAACTGGCGCTGGTAGTCCGGCAGCTTGAGGTAGTCGGGCCGGAAGTTGTGGCCCCATTCGGAGATGCAGTGCGCCTCATCCACCACCAGCAGCGAGATTGGCACCTGCTGCAAAAAATTGCGGAAGCGCTCGTTCTTCAAGCGCTCCACGGAAATCATCAAGATCTTCAGCTCCCCGGAACGGGCACGGGTCATCACATCATTGGCGTCTTCGCGACTCTGCGCAGAGTCGATGCTGCCTGCCGAAATACCGTGACGCTGCAGGAATGCGAGCTGATCCTGCATCAGCGCCAGTAACGGCGAGACCACCAACGTCAGGTGTGGCAACAGGAGAGCCGGCACCTGGTAGCAAAGGGATTTGCCGGAGCCAGTGGGAAAGATCGCCGCCGCCGAACGCCCGGCCAGCACAGCGCTGATTGCCGCCTCCTGACCGGGTCGAAACTGTGGATAACCGAAAACCTGTTCCAGGGTGTTGTGCATGCGCTGTCACTCCGTTGACCGCTGTGATGCCAACAGCCTAGCGGGCGATCGCAGCGAGTCGAGAAAAGGTCGGGGGCAAATCGATACGGGATGATACAGCGTCGGCGGCCCTGTCACGGGATCAAACAAATGAAACACTTTGTTCATCGCCATGTGAGTCGACCCGAGGGTAATGTCCGTCACGCTTCGAGCCAGGAAGGCCGATGCCTGTGGATTTTTATCAAGGAATGAACATGCCGAATCTATTGAAACGCCCCCTCGCCCTGATCCTCGCATCCCTGCTGCTGGGTGGATGCACGCCCTCTCCCGACAACTTTCCACCACCTTGGGCATCCGCCATGACAGCGGGTGCAACCACTTCGGTCTGACACCCGCAAACCCAGCGTCACGGCCGTAACACGGCCACCCGCAGTTGCTCATCCAGCACCCGCTCATGCACGTTCAGGCTCTTGCTTGCCCACTGTGCATGAGCCGGGCTGATATCGCCCGTGAATGCCGCCGCCAACTGACGCAAGTCCGCGACACTGCGTACCCGTGGGCAAAACGCTTGTTCGTCGCAACTCTGGCTGGCGTTGTGATAAGTGTCGAGCAAGCGATCCCACAGGCCGTCGCGCACCTGCCGGATCGACTTGAGCTGCATCTGCTGCACACCCAATCGTTGTTTGAGTCCCGTTTCGTCCAACGCTTCGCTGGCCAGGAGGGCCTTGCCGAAGATCAGCACTTGCGCACGGGAGGCTGTGTCGATGTTGTCCTGAGTGGTGAGCGCGTCCGGCCAGCCGCTGCGCTCCAGATTGGCCAGTGCCAATCCGTTGCCCGCATCGGAGGCCATCGTCAAACGACAAGCACAGGCCAACAGCAAAATAATCGAGGCCATTCGTAGCCACTGCATACCCAATTCCCTTTAAGCGTGTGTCGGACGTCTGGAAACGCCCTACGGATTCTGGCGCGCACCATACAGAGGTTTAACGGGAATCGCCCGACAAAAACGTCGGAAATTTCCCTGCTCAGGGTTTTGCTGTGAAAAAGATGCAAAAGCGCGTAGGGCAAATACCCGAACGCCGGAAAAACCCCTACGAACTCTGTCCATCGTGGCTGTATTGTCCCGCTCGAGGGCACCCTTCTATAGTGGCCGGCGCGGCTGAAAACACTGTATCGGCCCGCGACTTCGTAAGGACACACCCGATCATGAACATGTTCAAACCGCTGGACACCCGATACCGCGCACTCACAACCAGCTACAGCGACACGCCCGTGCTGGTCATTGATACCGAAGCGAGCCACCGCGATCTCCTCGATGCCGCCGATCAGCGACTGCGTGCAGCCAACAACCTGCTGGAAACGCTTTACTGCCTGTGTTTCAAACAGGCCGATGTAAAGGACATCCCCAATATCGTCAGTGTGCTCTATCTGCTGACTCAGGACGGCTGTGACTTGCTGGAAGTTGCCAGACAACGAACAAATAACTAACGCCGCCAGCCAAACTTAGAAAGTTCACAAAAACACTTCGCTTCCATTACTGCAAAGTTCAGTACCAGCCTGCTTGCTCTTTCATCAACCAAGAGCAAAAACATGACTACGCTGACTATTTTCTTTTGCGGTACAGGTTCCACACAGTTTGATAATGCCCATGGAAACTATTGGGATGGTGAACTGGTTTCCACCCGCAAACCGCGACCGGCACCAAGCCCCTGGTCATCGACACCGATGCCAACCCGCAAGACATCCTCGAATGCGCCGTCCAGCGCCTGCGTGCTTCCAGTGACCTGCTGCAGACCCTCTACTGCCTCTGCTTCAAACACGCCGACGTGGAAGACATCCCGCACATCACCCATGCACTCTATCTGCTGACCAAAGACGGCTGTGACTTGCTGCAAGTCGCCCAGCAGAAAATGCTCAGCTGGAAAGCCCCGGCCTGAAGCCGAGTGAATCGAATCGCTCTCAGGCACTACCTGAGAGCGATGGAAAAAACGCAATCAAACAATGGAGATTCTCATGAGAAAATTTTTTGATGAGCTGATGGAAAGCGTCAAACAGGCAGATGAATTTTTCGCCGCGAGCACCGAACCGACTGCCAATCGAGTATCGATGGATTTCCCAAAGAACCCCATCAACCCAATGATAGGCAACACATATGTAAGCATCGAAAATCCCGACCGATCCGGGAACACGATTGCGCTACACTGGAACCCAGCACAAAGAGGCATATGACATGAGCGAGTTGACGTTCCAGCAAAAACAGGCTTATTACGACAAGGTCCGCCGGTCCAACTATCTGGCGAGTCTGCGGCTTGAAGGCTTTGACACCACCCGTGCCGACGCTGAAAAACCGCTTCCTTCGCGGGAATCGGTTATCGAAAAATATCGTCAAAACGGCCGTTAATGGTGGACAAGTACGGGGTTGGGCAAGACCCTTATTGTTAGCCCAGCACTGACGTTTTGCGTAATTTGCTCAACATCCATTGCGAAGAACAGCTTCAAAAAGCAGAGCGAGAGCTCTCTGAAATCGCAATCAGCCGATTTCATCTTCTCCCCCCTCCTTATGACCTCAGCCGCTTGCAGCACGTCCATGAAGTGCTTTTTTGCGACGTCTATGATTGGGCTGGACTGCTGCGTACCGTTAATATCCAAAAAGGCGAAACATTTTTTTGCACGGCGGAGAGGATCCTCCCGGAAGCTCACAAAATTTTTCTCTCTATGGAACGCTCCGCATGGTTCGAGGGGCTGGAAAGATCAGATCTCGTAGTAAAAGTTGCCGAAGCCTACGGCGATCTGAACATCATTCATCCTTTTCGTGAAGGCAATGGTCGTGCCCAACGCATTCTTTTTGAGCACATCATCAATGCTGGTTTTGCAGTAGATTGGTGGTTGATCAAGGATGAAGCCTGGATTCCGGCAAACATCGATGCTGTGGCATGCGATTACCGGGGCCTTGAGGCAATTTTTGATCGCTGCATTGGCGAAAAGCTTGCGTCTTAAGTAGCAAAATTCTGGCAGTTCACACCGTTTCGTGCGCGAATACTGGTACTTACTCGATAACTGACCACCCACAAAAAAGCCGCCCCTGAGAGGCGGCTTTTTCATTCACCAGAACCAGGTCTTACAACTTGGGCCCCGCAGCCTTGATCGCGTCGCTCACGTCGAACTTCTTGAAGTTCTCGATGAACAGACCGGCCAGAGCTTTGGCAGCCTCGTCGTACGCAGCCTTGTCAGCCCAGGTGTTGCGCGGGTTGAGCAGGCTGGTTTCAACGCCCGGTACGGCCAGTGGCACGTCCAGGTTGATGGTGTCCAGGTGTTCGGTTTCGGCACCGACCAGGGCACCGCTCTGGATCGCAGCGATCACGGCGCGGGTGGTCGGGATGTTGAAGCGTTTGCCGACGCCGTAGCCACCACCGGTCCAGCCGGTGTTGACCAGGTAGACCTTGGAGCCGAAGCCCTTGATGCGCTTGATCAGCAGTTCAGCGTATTCGCCAGCCGGACGCGGGAAGAACGGTGCGCCGAAGCAGGTGGAGAAGGTCGACTTGATGCCGCTGCCCGAACCCATTTCAGTCGAGCCCACCAGTGCGGTGTAGCCGGACAGGAAGTGGTAGGCCGCCTGCTCGTTGTTCAGGATCGACACTGGCGGCAGTACGCCGGTCAGGTCGCAGGTCAGGAAGATCACAGCGTTCGGCTCGCCGCCCAGGTTCTTCTCGGAACGCTTGGCAACGTGCTCCAGCGGGTAGGCTGCGCGGCTGTTCTGGGTCAGGCTGACATCGGCGTAGTCGGCGTGCTTGGCATCGTCGATCACGACGTTTTCCAGCACGGCGCCGTGCTTGATGGCTTTCCAGATGACCGGCTCGTTCTTCTCGGACAGGTCGATGCACTTGGCGTAGCAGCCGCCCTCGATGTTGAAGACAACGCCTTCACCCCAGCCGTGTTCGTCGTCACCGATCAGGTAACGGCTTTCGTCGGCGGACAGGGTGGTCTTGCCGGTGCCGGACAGACCGAAGAACAGGGTCACGTCGCCGGCTTCGCCGATGTTGGCGGCGCAGTGCATTGGCAGAACGTCGGAAGCCGGCAGCAGGAAGTTCTGCACCGAGAACATGGCTTTCTTCATTTCACCGGCGTAACGCATGCCGGCGATCAGCACTTTTTTCTGCGCGAAGTTGAGAATCACGCAACCATCGGAGTTGGTGCCGTCACGCTCGGGCACGCACTCGAAGTTGGCCACGTTCAGCACTTGCCACTCTTCACGACCGGCCGGGTTGTACTGGGCCGGGTTGATGAACAGGCAACGACCGAACAGGTTCTGCCAGGCAGTCTGCGTGGTCATCTTCACGGCCAGGTAGTGATCTTCGGCCGCGCCTACATGCACGTGGGAAACGAAATGCTCTTGCGCGTTGTTGAATGCCTCGACGCGAGCCCACAGCGCGTCGAACTTGTCGGCCGGGAACTTGCGGTTGATCGGGCCCCAGGCGATGGCGTCCTGGGTGGAAGGCTCTTCAACGATGAAACGGTCGACTGGCGAACGTCCGGTGCGGTGACCGGTGCGAACAACCAGAGCGCCGGTATCGGCAAGCTCGCCTTCACCGCGTTTCAGGGCTTCTTTGACCAGATCATCAACACTCAGATCGGTGTACACGGCGTTATTGGCTTGCGTCATGAGGTTCCCCGTCGGCCAGTGGCCGAGTGTGCTCCAAACGTTTTGTAGTAGAAAGTCGTGCACTACTACCGCGAAAAAAGTGGGCCGGATTATGCCAGAAAAGCCCAAAAAGAGTAGGGCCCTCCCGTCGTAACGGCGTTATTCCGTCGTTGAGCAGTGAATTTACCTGCGCTGAACCGTTTTAGTGCCGGGTATCTGACGGCGTCTCGACACCCGCACCCGCGAACAATTGAGCGATATCCGCTGCATCGAACACGTAGCGCTGGTTGCAGAATTGGCAATCGATCTCGACGCGGCCACCCTGTTCGGCCACCAATTGCTGCGCATCCTCCAGACCCAGGCTGACCAGCGCGTTGCCCGAGCGCTCACGGGAGCAACTGCAGTGGAAGCGCAGTTTCTGCGCATCGAACAGCCGTACCTGCTCTTCATGGTAGAGGCGATGCAGAACCGTTTCGTTGTCCAGGCTCAACAATTCATCGGCGGTCAGGGTATTGCCCAGTGCGGTGATGTGCTGCCAGCTGGCGGCGCGTTCTTCTTCATCCTTCAGGCGGTCGGCCGGCAGTTGTTGCAGCATGAGGCCACGAGCACGACGACCATCGGCGCACAGCTTGAAGCGAGTGCCAACCTGCTGGGACATGACGAAGTAGTTGGTGAAGCAATCGGACAGGGTTTCGCCGTCGAGGTCGACGATGCCCTGATAACGCTGGCCGACCGCCGGGTCGATCGTCAGGGCCAGAACACCGTTGGGCATCAGGTCGGCCAGGGTCGCATCGGCGCCGATCAGATCAGCCTCGTACCGAGCCAGGCCACGGATTTCACGCTCGCTGGAGCATTCGATCATCAGCAGGGGAATCGGGCCTTCGGAGCGCGCCTGGAGAATCAGCAAGCCATCGAATTTCAGGGTGCCCACCAGCAGCGCCGCGGCAGCCATCAGTTCACCCAGCAGTTGCGCAACCGGCTCGGGATACGGGTGCTTGGCGAGCACCTCGGCATAGCTGCGCTCCAGCGACACCAGTTCGCCGCGTGTGTCGCTGTCATCGAAGATGAAGCGTTGGGTGTAATCGGTATCGAGGAAATCGGTCATAGGTCTAGGTATCTGAATTTAATGACAAAAATGTTGCAAAGAATGAAAATTCCGCGCTTCCGGCATCGATTTTGATGCCTGTGTTCAGCCACGGGAGGCATTTTATGAACAATCCGGGTTTGTTCCAATCAAGGTGGAACCTCGGCCGGCTGGTTCTGTGCAATGCGGTGCCATTGGCACTTCTGGCTTTCTGGTTATGGCCTACGGGTCAGATGCTGTGTGTGATTTTCGACGAGTGGCTGTTCCGCTCACTCAACACACCGCTGGCCAGCAACCCCATATGGCTCCACATATGGGCAATTGCAAGTCTGCGTCCGTTCGACATTGTCGTCGGACTGATTCTGCTGACGCTGCTGATCAAGGGCGACTGGGTATTCAGGGCGATTGACGTACGCCGCGCCTTCTTCGGCTTTTTCTCGATCCTGCTGCTGATGGTGGTGATTCGCGCGCTGTTTTCCAAGCTCGCCGGCCACATGGGCTGGCAGCACAACAGCCCCTCCATGGTGCTCGAAGGTGCCGTGCACCTCAGCGATTATTTTCCGCATCTGGAAAAGACGTTTGAGCTGAAGGATCGCTCAAGCCAGAGTTTTCCCGGTGATCATGCTTCTGTGCTGCTGATCTGGGCGTTGTTCATGGGTGTGTTCAGGCGCACTGTCGGCCAGTTTCTGACGATCTGGGGTCTGGCGCTGCTGTTCATGCTGCCGCGTCTGGTGGCCGGTGCGCACTGGGGCCAGGACGATTACATCGGTGGCCTGCTGCTGGCGGTGTGGGCACTGGGCTGGGGTTACTACACACCGTTTGCCTATCACGCGGCGAACTTCTGGTTGAAGGTCACATCGCCGGTTTTCCGGCTGCTGGGCAAACTGCCGGTGATTTCGCGGATGAGTGTGGTGGCGCTCCGATAAATCGATGCGCCTGAAAAGATCGAAGCCTGCGGCGCTCCTTCGGGAGCGCATGCAGGCTGCGATTTTTTATTCGTTGCCACTGTTCCCACGAAATTTAAACAGATCCCGCCGTTGCTTCTTGCTCGGTTTGCCATCGGTCGTCACGCCCATCGCCCCGGCCTTGCGCATCGCTGCAGCGGCTTCACGCTTGGCGATACTGGCGTCGGTTTCCGCATACAGCGTCTGGGCTTCCGGCGCGCCGCGACGTACGATCGACAGGGCTTGCACTACGACGGTCTTCTCATCGAAGCCGGTACGAATTTCCAATTCATCGCCGATGCGTGGCTCTTTGCCAGGCTTGCAGCGCTCCCCCCGACAATGCACCTTGCCGCTTTCAATGGCGGCTTTGGCCAAGGCACGGGTCTTGAAAAAGCGTGCAGCCCACAGCCATTTATCGAGACGGACCTTGTCGTCCTCTTCGCTTTTTTGTGCCATGGAATTTCCTCATTCTGAAATATTGATGAACTGTACTACCGTTTCTGTCGTGCCATGAATTGTGCTGTCTCGGATTACAATCCACACATTCCGGGACGTGTTTGATAAGGCGCAAATTCTGGCCGCAGATATCTGTCGCCTTTTATCCATTATTCTGCGTGAATACCGCGGATGCGGCTCCCTGCGGGCCGATCGGCTTTCACCGGTTGAGCATTTTTTTGAAGACATTTGACCATTTGACCGTTGTCGGTCTGCGCGAGTGGGTGGCGCTCCCGGATCTGGGAGTCGCAGGCCTTCGGGCAAAAATCGACACCGGCGCCAGCACCTCCAGCCTGCATGCCACCGACATCGAACCGTTCGAACGGGACGGCGAGAAGTGGGTGCGTTTCACCGCGCATCTGGGCACGGTGGTGCAGTTGCGTCACCGGCGTTGCGAAGCGCCTCTGGTCACCCGCAAGACCATCAAGAGCTCCAACGGCCAGGCCCAGGTGCGCTACGTGATCAGCACCACACTGGCCCTCGGTGACCGGGTATGGCCGGTGGAATTCACCCTCGCCTGCCGCAAGTCCATGCGCTATCGCCTGTTGCTCGGCTCGAAAGCCCTGATCGACGGCCAGCTGGTGGTCAATCCGGGCATCAAGTATGTACAAGACAAGCCGGTGTTCCCGGTATCTACCTCCTCCACAGGTGTTGCATGAAGATCGCTGTGCTGTCGCGCAATCCGCGTCTGTATTCCACCCGCCGTCTGGTCGAAGCCGGAACCGAACGCGGGCATGAAATGGTCGTGATCGATACCTTGCGCGCCTACATGAACATCGCCAGCCACAAACCGCAGATCCACTATCGCGGCAAGCCGCTGGAAGGTTTCGATGCGGTGATTCCGCGGATCGGTGCATCGGTCACGTTCTATGGCTGCGCGGTACTGCGTCAGTTCGAAATGATGGGGGTTTTTCCTCTCAATGAATCGGTAGCCATCGCCCGCTCCCGGGACAAGCTGCGTTCGCTGCAACTGTTGTCACGTCGCGGAATCGGCCTGCCGGTGACCGGCTTCGCCCACTCGCCCGACGACATTCCCGACCTGATCGACATGGTCAACGGCGCGCCGCTGGTGATCAAGGTGCTCGAAGGCACCCAGGGCATCGGGGTGGTTCTGTGCGAAACCGCGACGGCGGCGGAGTCGGTGATCGAGGCGTTCATGGGCCTGAAGCAGAACATCATGGTGCAGGAATACATCAAGGAAGCGGGCGGTGCGGACATCCGCTGCTTCGTGGTCGGCGACAAGGTGATTGCGGCGATGAAACGCCAGGCCAAGCCGGGGGAATTCCGCTCCAACCTGCACCGCGGTGGCAGTGCCAGCCTGATCAAGATCACCCCGGAAGAGCGCATGACCGCACTGCGCGCCGCCAAGGTGATGGGTCTGACGGTGGCAGGCGTGGATATCCTGCGCTCCAATCACGGACCGCTGGTGATGGAGGTGAACTCATCGCCGGGTCTGGAAGGCATCGAAACCACCACCGGCAAGAACGTGGCAGGGATCATCATCGAGCACCTCGAAAAGAACGGTGGCCCGAACATGACCCGCACCAAGGGCAAAGGATAAAAAAACAGCAGCGAGCTACGAGCTGCAAGCGGCGAGCAAAATCGGCTTTTGCTTGCGGCTCGGAGCTGCTCTCAAACGGCATCCCTTGGCAGCATCAATCCCAGTGGCAACCGCACCCGCGCCTCCAGCCCACCACCGGAACGGTTGCGCAGCTCGACATTGCCACCGTGCATCGATGCAATCCGCTTCACGATCGCCAGCCCCAGCCCGGTGCCCTTCCCGCCTCGTGCGCGATCACCACGGGTGAAAGGGTTGAAGATCGCCTCGAGCTCCGACGGATCGATCCCCGCCCCACGGTCCATCACGCTCAACACCACATACGGCGCACTGTTGTCACCCGACACGTAGGCCGCGACTTCGACGCTGCCTCCCGCATGGTTCAAGGCATTGCCGATCAAGTTGTTCAGCAGGCGTTTCATCGACACGCGGCGCAGCGGAAACGGCTGGATCGGTTCCAGACGCAAGCGCACCTTCTCTTCGCTCTGGTTGTATGGCGCTGCGACCTCACGCACCAGATCGCTCAGATCAACTTCTTCCACCGACTCGTCCCGACCATCACGAATGAACGCGAGGAACTGATCGAGAATCGCGTCCATGTCTTCGATGTCGCGCACCATGTCGTCGGTCAGGTCGGTGCGGTCGCCCATCAATTCCAGCGAGAGCCGCAGTCGTGTCAGTGGCGTGCGCAAGTCGTGGGAAACACCGGCCAGCATCAGCTCGCGCTCACGCCCGGCCTGTTCGACGTCTTCGGCCATCTGGTTGAAGGCGCGATACACCTCGGTCATTTCGCTGGGTGTATCACTGATCGGCAGACGCACGCTACGGCCCTGCCCCAGTTGCCGCGCCGCATAAACAAGACGCTTCAAGGGCTGGTTGAGCTGGCTGACGAAAATCCATGCAGAGGCGGTCGAGAGTAAACCGATGGCAAGGAACCAGCCGAGCACGTTCCAGATTTTCTGGCCGCGCAACGGATGCGGATACAGCGGCACTTTCAGCCAGCCATCACCCAGGCTTGGTGCACGCACCCACAGTGCCGGCGGTGAATGCATGCGCAGCCGGACTTCGGTATCGGCCCCCAGTTCCGCCTGCATCTGCCGCTGATAGATCTCACTGTAGGGCCAGTGCTGTTCGCCTTCCGGCACGCCTGCACCTATCACCCGGATCAGGGTCGCGGCATCGGCGATCTTCGCGCGGTTTTCTTCATCGGCCGCCCAATAGGCACGCAGCGTCAGGGCGACGCCGTGACTGTACTGACGGTCAACCAGCACGTCCTCGTTCATCAGCAGATAAACCAGGGTCAGGGCCTTGGAGAACAATACGACGATGAGCACCAGCCAGAGGGTGCGGGAGAAAAAGCTTTGGGGGAACCAGACAGGGGTTTTCATGGATAACCGCTACGCGCTTGCAGGAGCGAGCAATGCTCGCATATTGCAGATAGCGGGTCTGTTGGCGCAGCGCTTCGCGTTTGCCCCCGGACCCGCTCCTGCAAATCAGCCGTCACTTGGTGGAGTTGCCATCCGGCACGAATACATAACCCACGCCCCAGACAGTCTGGATGTAGCGCGGCTTGGACGGATCGGGTTCGATCATCCGGCGCAGACGGGAAATCTGCACGTCGATGGAGCGCTCCAGGGCATCCCACTCCCGGCCACGGGCCAGGTTCATCAGTTTGTCGCGGGTCAGCGGCTGACGGGCATTCATCACCAAAGCCTTGAGCACCGCAAACTCACCGGTGGTGAGCATGTGTACTTCGTCACCGCGCTTGAGTTCGCGGGTGGCCAGGGACAGCACATAGTCGCCGAACGTGACGTTTTCCTCTTCACTGCCCGGCGCACCCGGCACCGGTGCAGCCTGACGGCGCAGCACGGCTTTGACGCGGGCCATCAGCTCGTCCGGGTTGAACGGCTTGGCCAGGTAGTCGTCGGCGCCCAGTTCCAGGCCCTTGATACGACTCAGCTCGTCCCCCTTGGCGGTAAGCATGATGATCGGGATCTGGTTGTTCGCGCCACGCAGGCGACGGCAAGCGGTCAGACCGTCTTCGCCCGGCAGCATCAGGTCGAGAACGACCAGGTTGAATACTTCACGAGACAGCAGACGATCCATCTGCTCGGTGTTCGGTACGGCGCGGGCACGGTAGCCCTTGCTGACGAAGAAGCGTTCCAGCAGGCTGCTCAGCCCCGGATCGTCGTCAACAATAAGAATTTTTTCGCCTTCAGCAGTTTGTGCAGTGCTGCTCATTGGATGCTCCTTTTAGCTCGGCGCGCATTATGGCGTAGCTGCCGTTATACGCACCGTGTGCATTGTTAGCAGATTTTTCCTTCACTGCCAGAAAACCGGGGCTTGAGCCTACAGACCGTGTCGCCCCCGAATGACAGAACGCCGGTTATAATGCGCGGCCTTTTGAGTCAGGCAACGTCTGAATCGTTACCGCAGGTGGCCGTCCCTTATTTTCATGGGCGTCGCAGTAATTGTTCGATTTCACGGGTCAACGGAATGCCTTTTGACCCAGGCAGCGGCCGTGAGCGAGCCGCCCCACCAGACTCCGGGCCTTCATTTACGTGCCTGCGAGCCTGCTTTTCACAATTTGTCAGGTGGTTTTATGGACAGCATCAACAGCCGCATCGCCGAGGAACTCGGCGTACGCCCGCAACAGGTCGAAGCGGCCGTCGCGCTACTCGATGAAGGCTCAACAGTTCCCTTCATCGCCCGTTACCGGAAAGAAGTGACCGGCAGCCTCGATGACACTCAACTGCGTCATCTGGAAGAGCGTCTGCGCTACCTGCGAGAACTCGACGAACGGCGCGTCAGCATCCTCGCCAGCATTCAGGAGCAGGGAAAACTCACCCCTGAGCTGGAGCGCGAAATCAAACTCGCCGACACCAAGACACGCCTCGAAGACTTGTACCTGCCGTACAAGCAAAAACGCCGCACCAAGGGCCAGATCGCCCTGGAAGCCGGCCTCGGCGAGCTGGCCGACGGCCTGTTCAACGACCCGAACCTGGCCCCGGAGACCGAGGCCGCGCGCTTCATCAACGCCGAAAAAGGCGTGGTGGACATCAAGGCTGCGCTGGAAGGCGCCAAGTACATCCTCATGGAGCGTTTTGCCGAAGACGCCAACCTGCTGGAAAAACTGCGCAACTATTTGAAGCAGGAAGCCACCCTCAGTGCCCGCGTGATCGCCGGCAAGGAGGAGGAAGGCGCCAAGTTCCGCGATTACTTCGAACACGACGAGCCGCTGAAAGGCGTGCCGTCGCACCGCGCGCTAGCGATTTTCCGTGGCCGCAATGAAGGCATTCTCAGTTCCGCGCTGAAAGTCGGCGAAGAGCTGCCGGGCACTTTGCACCCGTGCGAAGGCATGATCGGCCAGCACGTCGGCATCCAGAACCAGAACCGTCCAGCCGACAAATGGCTGGGTGAAGTGGTGCGCTGGACCTGGAAGGTCAAGCTCTACACCCACCTGGAAACCGACCTGCTGGGCGAACTGCGCGACGGCGCCGAAGCCGAAGCGATCAACGTTTTCGCCCACAACCTGCACGACCTGCTGCTGGCCGCTCCGGCCGGCCCACGCGCCACCCTGGGCCTCGACCCGGGCCTGCGCACCGGTTGCAAGGTTGCGGTAGTCGACGCCACCGGCAAGCTGCTGGACCACACCACGGTCTATCCACACGTGCCGCACAACAAATGGGACCAGACCATCGCGATTCTGGCCGCCCTGTGCGCCAAGCACTCGGTTGACCTGATCGCCATCGGCAACGGCACCGCCAGCCGTGAAACCGACAAGCTGGCCATCGAGCTGATCAAAAAATATCCAGCGATGAAAATGACCAAGGTCATGGTCTCCGAAGCCGGCGCATCGGTGTATTCGGCATCGGAACTGGCAGCCAGGGAGTTTCCGGATCTGGACGTGTCGATCCGTGGCGCCGTGTCCATCGCCCGTCGCCTACAGGACCCGCTGGCCGAACTGGTGAAGATCGATCCGAAATCCATCGGTGTCGGCCAGTACCAGCACGACGTGTCGCAATTGAAACTGGCGCGTGGCCTGGATGCCGTGGTCGAAGACTGCGTGAACGCCGTGGGCGTGGACGTGAACACCGCGTCGGTGGCGCTGCTGGCGCGGATCTCCGGCCTCAACGCGACCCTGGCGCAGAACATCGTGACTCACCGTGACGAACACGGCGCGTTCAAGACTCGCGCCGCGCTGAAGAAAGTCGCGCGTCTGGGCGAGAAAACCTTCGAACAGGCCGCCGGCTTCCTGCGCGTGATGAACGGCGACAACCCGCTGGACGCTTCGGCCGTTCACCCGGAAGCCTACCCGCTGGTGCAACGCATCGCCGCCGAAACCGACCGCGACATTCGCTCGCTGATCGGCGACGCCGGGTTCCTCAAGCGTCTGGATCCGAAGAAATTCACCGACGAGACCTTCGGTCTGCCAACGGTCACCGACATCCTGCAGGAACTGGAAAAACCGGGCCGCGACCCGCGTCCGGAGTTCAAGACCGCCGAGTTCCAGGAAGGCGTCGAGGACCTGAAAGACCTGCAACCGGGGATGATCCTCGAAGGCGTGGTGACCAACGTCACAGCGTTCGGTGCGTTCGTCGACATCGGCGTTCACCAGGACGGTCTGGTGCACATCTCGGCGTTGTCGGAGAAGTTCATCAAGGACCCACGCGAAGCGGTGAAGGCCGGTGACGTGGTGAAAGTGAAGGTCATGGAAGTCGACATCCCGCGCAAACGCGTCGGCCTATCGATGCGCATGAGCGACACCCCGGGCGAGAAAGTCGACGGTGCCCGCGGCTCGCGTCCGGGCTCGGCGCCACGCCAGTCGCAGGGTTCGGCTCCGCGCAAGGAGAGCACCCCGGCTGCCCCGGCGAACAACGCCATGGCCTCGCTGTTCGCCAACGCCAAGCAGTTGAAGAAACGCTGATGGAAATTCCGGCCGGGCTCGTCGAGAGCGCGTTTTTCAAGTTGTTGGGCTGTCGCCTGCACAGCCTGGAAACCGGGGTGGCGCAAGTCGCCCTGGCGCTGGAACCGGAACTGCGCAACCGCGGTGGCAAGCTGCACGGCGGCGCGCTGTTCAGTCTGGTCGACATCGCCATGGGGCTGGCCTGCTCCAGCACCCACGGCTTTGACCAGCAGAGCGCGACCATCGAGTGCAAGATCAACTACATCCGCGCCGTCTCCGAAGGCGAGGTGATCTGCACGGCCCGGGTGATCCACCCGGGCCGGCGCACGCTGGTGGTCGAAGCCGACGTGATGCAGGGCGACAAACTGGTCGCAAAAGCACAAGGCACGTTCGCTGTCTTGTAGCTAGTCGTCATCGATTTGGGTTAATTTCGGCGCAACGACCCCTGTGGGAGCGAGCCTGCTCGCGAAGTAGGTGTATCAGCGATGAAAATATTGCCTGACAAACCGCCTTCGCGAGCAGGCTCGCTCCCACAAGGATTGCGCAGTTATTGACTGACCGGCAAATGGCCTGCCGCTTCAAAACCAGGCGAAAACGCCAGTTTCAACTTCACCCTTGTAGACCGTCCTGCCCACCCCCATATTGGGGCGACTGACGCGTGAAGGAATCCAAATTGAGCGAACTTCTCAACCGCCGCCTGGCTCTGCTCGGTGAGCGCGCCAACCTCTCCCTGCTCCAACAGTGTCTGCACGGCATCGAACGCGAATGCCTGCGCGTGACCGGCGAGGGTCGACTGGCGCAAACGCCGCACCCCGAAAGCCTGGGTTCCGCGCTGACCAACGAACAGATCACCACCGACTACTCCGAGTCGCTGCTGGAATTCATCACCCCCGCCCTGTCCGACCCGGCCGATACCCTGGCCAGCCTGGACAGGATTCATCGCTTCGCCTACAGCAAGCTCGGCAACGAGTACCTGTGGAGTCCATCGATGCCGTGCCCGCTGCCGGCCGAGGAAGACATCCCGATCGCCTATTACGGCACCTCCAACATCGGTCAGCTCAAATACGTCTACCGCAAGGGCCTGGCCCTGCGTTACGGCAAGACCATGCAGTGCATCGCCGGGATTCACTACAATTT
This sequence comes from Pseudomonas sp. KCJK9016, assembly GCF_046231795.1. Lineage (NCBI taxonomy): Bacteria > Pseudomonadati > Pseudomonadota > Gammaproteobacteria > Pseudomonadales > Pseudomonadaceae > Pseudomonas > Pseudomonas sp. KCJK9016. Next base: position 101,135 of record NZ_JBJJMM010000005.1, read on the forward strand.
TTCCCTGCCGGAAAAGCTCTGGCCGTTGCTCAAAGAAGCCGAAGGCTTCGTCGGCACCGACCGGGATTTCCAGTCGTCATCCTATATCGCGCTGATCCGCAACTTCCGTCGCTACAGCTGGCTGCTGATGTACCTGTTCGGCGCTTCGCCGGCATTGGATGCAGGTTTCCTGCGGGGCCGTCCGCACCAGTTGGAACAGTTCGATGCGGACACCCTGTACCTGCCCTACGCCACCAGCCTGCGCATGAGCGACCTCGGTTACCAGAGCAACGCCCAGGCGGGCCTGACCCCGTGCTACAACGACCTGTCGAGCTACACCGACAGTCTGCGCAAGGCTGTGGCCACGCCGTACGCACCGTACGTGGAAATCGGCACGCACCAGGATGGCGAATGGGTGCAACTCAATACCAACATCCTGCAGATCGAAAACGAGTACTACTCCAATATCCGCCCGAAACGCGTGACCTACACCGGCGAGCGGCCGATTCAGGCCCTGATGGCCCGTGGCATCCAGTACGTCGAAGTGCGCTGCCTGGACATCAACCCGTTCCTGCCGATGGGCATTGACGTCACCGAGTCGCGCTTCCTCGACGCATTCCTGTTGTACTGCGCGTTGAACGACAGCCCGCTGCTGACCAACATCAGCTGCGGCAATGCCACTTCCAACTTCCTCAGCGTGGTCAAGGAAGGTCGGCGTCCGGGCCTGCAACTGCAGCGTGATGGCCAGCCAGTCGATTTGAAGGAATGGGCGACAGAACTGTTGGAAAACATTGCTCCGCTGGCAGCGATGCTCGATCAGAGCCATGGCGGCGATGCCCACAGCAAGGCCCTCGACGCGCAACTGGCCAAGGTCAGGGACTCGACACTGACGCCATCGGCCCAGGTGCTGGCAGCCATGACCGAACACAAGGAAAGCTTCGCGCAATTCTCCCTGCGGCAGAGCCAGGTTCACGCCGAGTTCTTCCGCAGCGAGCCGTTGGCCGCTGACGAGCAAGCAAAGTTCGAAGAACTGGCACGCTCGTCGCTGGCGCAGCAGGCTGAGCTGGAGCAGAACGAGGTCGGCGATTTTGACGTGTTTGTCGGGTCGTACCAGGCGAGCATTCTGGCGATCAGCAACTGACATCAGAAGGTTCTTCGAACCTTTTCGCGAGCAGGCTCGCTCCCACATCAGATCGCAGTCTTCTGTGGGAGCGAGCCTGCTCGCGAATGGCCGCCCAGCGGTCACGCTCAAATTTTTCTGCTCATAAGCTAAGTCTAAAAAGTTATTTATTTTTAGTTTCTTAGATCATTTAGTCTCCTTTCATGCCGACGCCCGGTCGCCTGATATGGAGCTCTTCTATGAAACTGAATGTACCGCTTCGCCTGCTGGCCGTGGCCTCTCTGGCTGCCGCGAGCTTCCTGGCCCAGGCCGCCGACCTGACCGTCGCCTACCAGACCACCGTCGACCCGGCTAAAGTCGCCCAGGCCGATGGCGCCTACGAGAAAGCCACCAAGGCCGACATCAGCTGGCGCAAGTTCGACAACGGCGCGGACGTCATCTCGGCCATCGCCTCCGGCGATGTGCAGATCGGTTACCTCGGCTCCAGCCCGCTGACCGCTGCCGTCACCCGCAAAGTCCCGGTAGAAACCTTCCTCATCGCCACCCAGATCGGCGCCGCCGAAGCATTGGTCGCCCGCGACGGCTCCGGCATCAAGACGCCGCAGGATCTGGTCGGCAAGAAAATCGCCGTGCCGTTCGTGTCCACCGGCCACTACAGCCTGCTCGCCGCGCTGAAGCACTGGAACATCGATCCTTCCAAAGTCACCGTCCTCAACCTCGCCCCGCCAGCGATCATTGCCGCGTGGAAACGCGGTGACATTGACGCCACCTACGTCTGGGATCCGGCGCTGGGTGTGGCCAAGGAAAACGGCAAAGTGCTGATCACCTCCGGCGAACTCGCCAAATTCGGTGCGCCGACCTTCGACGCCTGGATCGTGCGCAAGGACTTCGCCGAGAAGCATCCGGAAATCGTCACCGCATTCGCCAAGGTCACCCTCGACGCCTACGCCGACTACCGCAAAGACCCGAAAGCCTGGATCGCCAACCAGAGCAACGTCGACAAACTGGTGAAGCTCTCCGGTGCCAAGGCCAGCGACATTCCATTGCTGCTGCAAGGCAACGTCTACCCGCTGGCGGCGGATCAGGTCAGTGACCTCGGTGCGCCGACCACCAAAGCCATCACCGACACCGCAGCGTTCCTCAAGGAACAAGGCAAGGTCGAAGCGGTTCTGCCGGACTACGCGCCGTACGTCACCCCCAAGTACATCACCAACTGATCCGGAGTTAATTGCGATGGCCCTGCTACAGCTGGAGCGCATCAGCGCACAGTATCCCGGCAGCCCGGAACCGGTTCTGTCCGACATTTCCCTGACCCTCGGCCCTCAGCAACTGCTGGTGGCCCTCGGCCCGTCCGGCAGTGGCAAGACTTCGCTGTTGAACCTGATTGCCGGTTTCGTCGAACCGAGCGCCGGCCGCATCACCCTCGACAACGTGCCGGTCAAAGGCCCGAGCGCCGAGCGCGGTGTGGTGTTCCAGGACGACGCCCTGCTGCCCTGGCAGGACGTGCTGGCCAACGTTGCCTTCGGTCTCGAACTGGCCGGTGTGGCCAAGGAAAAACGCGAACAGATCGCGCGAGAAATGCTCGCGCTGGTCGATCTCTCCGGCTTTGAATACCGCCGCATCTGGCAGCTCTCCGGTGGTCAGAAGCAGCGTGTCGGCCTGGCCCGCGCCCTTGCCGCCGACCCGCGAGTGCTGCTAATGGACGAACCCTTCGGCGCCCTCGATGCCTTTACCCGCGAACAGATGCAGGAACTGTTGCTGCAGGTCTGGCAACGCACCGCCAAACCGGTGTTCCTGATTACCCACGACATTGAAGAAGCGGTGTTCCTCGCCACCGACCTGATTTTGCTGGCACCGAATCCGGGGCAGATCGTCGAACGCCTGCATCTGGATTTCGGCAAGCGCTACGCCGCCGGTGAATCGGCGCGGGCGATCAAGTCCGATCCGCGCTTCATCGAAACCCGCGAACACGTGCTCGCCAGAGTGTTTTCGCAACGCAGCGCCGTTCAACGGCAGGAGCGCGCATGAGCAGTTACGACGTTTCCGCCACCGCAGTGAAACCCGCCGCCACCTCGGTGGTGATTCCCGTGCGTCGCAGCCTCAGCACCCGCTGGATCAGCCTGCTGACCTTGTTCGCGTTGCTGGTGATCTGGTGGGCGGTGACCGCCACCGGTCTGATCGAACCGCTGTTTCTGCCACCACCGTCCGCCGTGCTGCAAAAAGGCTGGTTGCTGGCGACCACGGGCTACATGGATTCAACGTTGTGGCAGCATCTGGGCGCCAGCCTCAGCCGCATCGGTCTGGGCCTCGGCTTTGCGATTCTGACCGCCGTGCCGGTGGGCATTGCCATCGGCGCCAACCGTATAGCCCGTGGTGTGCTGGATCCGCTGATCGAGTTTTATCGCCCGATTCCACCACTGGCCTATCTGCCGCTGATCGTGATCTGGTGCGGCATTGGCGAGTTGTCGAAAGTGCTGCTGATCTACCTGGCGATTTTTGCCCCGATCGCGATTGCCACCGCCACCGGCGTGCGCACCGTCGACCCGGCCAAACTGCGCGCCGCGCAGTCTCTGGGCGCGACTCGCGCACAACTGATCCGCCATGTGATTTTGCCCAGCGCCCTGCCGGACATTCTGACCGGTGTGCGCATTGGGCTGGGTGTCGGCTGGTCGACGCTGGTCGCCGCCGAATTGATCGCGGCCACCAGCGGCCTCGGCTTCATGGTGCAGTCGGCTGCGCAATTCCTGGTCACCGATGTGGTGGTGCTGGGGATTCTCGTCATCGCCCTGATCGCCTTCGCCATGGAAATGGGCCTGCGCGCCCTGCAACGCAAACTGGTGCCGTGGCACGGTCAGGCCCACTGAAAAATTTCAGAAAGAACCTGTGGGAGCGAGCCTGCTCGCGAAAGCGTCGGATCAGTCACTGCACTGTCGCCTGACACTCAGCATTCGCGAGCAGGCTCGCTCCCACCATGCCCCCAAGCATTCGAAGAGAACCACCATGAGCAGTCTGAACATCACCCCGTTAAGCTCGGCCCTCGGCGCACAGATCAGCGGCGTCGACATCAGCCAGCCGCTGAACCTGGAACAGCGCGACGCCATTGAGCAGGCGCTGCTCAAATACCAGGTGCTGTTCTTCCGCGATCAGCCGATCGAGCCGTCGCAACAGGCACGCTTCGCCCACTATTTCGGAGACCTGCACATTCACCCGATCTACCCGAACGTGCCGGAACAACCTGAAGTGCTGATCCTCGACACCGCCGTCACCGACGTGCGCGACAACGCGATCTGGCACACCGACGTGACCTTCCTGCCGACCCCGGCCATGGGCGCGGTGCTCAGCGCCAAACTGTTGCCGGAGTTCGGTGGCGACACGTTGTGGGCCAGCGGGATTGCCGCGTATGAAGCGCTGTCGGCGCCGATGAAGGCGATGCTCGAAGGGCTGACCGCGACTCACGATTTCACCCGCTCGTTTCCGCTGGAGCGCTATGGCAATACGCCAGAAGCCCTGGCGCAGTGGGAAGAGGCGCGACGCAAGAATCCACCGCTGTCGCACCCGGTGATTCGCACTCACCCGGTAAGCGGACGCCGTTCGCTGTTCGTCAACGAAGGCTTTACGTCGAAGATCAATGAACTGTCGGAAACCGAGAGCGAGGCGGTGCTGAAGTTCTTGTTCGCCCATGCGACACGACCGGAGTTCACCATTCGCTGGCGCTGGCAGAAGGATGACATCGCATTCTGGGACAACCGCGTGACGCAGCATTACGCGGTGGATGATTACCGTCCGGCGCGGCGCGTGATGCAGCGGGCGACGGTGTTGGGGGATGTGCCGTTTTTTCGCTGAATGTCGAGACTTCAGTCGCTGAAGCGGCGCCTTCGCGAGCAGGCTCGCTCCCACAGGGAAGCGCTTTCCAATGTGGGAGCGAGCCTGCTCGCGAAGCTTTTTACAGCTTGAACGTTACTCCGCCGTCGAAGGCTTCTCCCAAAGATTGATCCCGCCCTCCTGGGCAAACCGGTCGATCTCCGCCAGTTCCTCAGCACTGAAGCTCAAATTCTTCAACGCCCCGACGTTCTCGACAATCTGCTCCGGCCGGCTCGCGCCGATCAGCGCCGAGGTCACCCGAGGATCGCGCAAGGTCCACGCCAATGCCAGTTGCGCCAGGCTCTGCCCACGACGCTTGGCGATCTCGTTCAGCGCCCGCACATGAGCAATATTCGCCTCGGACAAGTGCGAAGCCTGCAACGAACCACCGCCCGGACGATTGACGCGCGCATCCGCCGGCACGCCGTTGAGGTATTTGTCGGTCAGCAGTCCCTGCGCCAGCGGCGTGAACGCAATCACGCCGGTGCCGAGTTCGTCGGTGGTGTCGAGCAGATCCTTTTCCACCCAGCGGTTGAGCAGGTTGTAGGCCGGTTGGTGGATCAGCAGCGGCACTTTCCACTCTTTGAGCAACGCGGCGATCTCGCGGGTTTTCACCCCGGAGTACGACGAGATGCCGATGTACAACGCCTTGCCCTGCTGCACCGCCGTGGCGAGGGCGCTGGCGGTTTCTTCCAGCGGGGTGTCCGGGTCGAAGCGGTGCGAATAGAAGATATCCACATAGTCCAGGCCCAGGCGTTGCAGGCTCTGGTCGAGGCTGGCCAGCACGTATTTGCGTGAGCCGCCGCCCTGGCCGTAAGGGCCGGGCCACATGTCCCAGCCGGCCTTGCTGGAGATGATCAGTTCATCGCGGTACTGCTTGAAGTCTTCGCGCAGCAAGCGGCCGAAATTGGTCTCGGCGCTGCCGTAGGGCGGGCCGTAGTTGTTGGCCAGGTCGAAGTGGTTGATCCCCAGATCGAACGCGGTACGCAGCAACGCGCGCTGAGTGTCGATCGGCGTGCTGTCGCCGAAGTTGTGCCACAGGCCCAGGGACAGCGCCGGCAATACCAGACCGCTGCGTCCGACGCGGCGGTAAGGGATGGAGTCATAGCGGTTTTCGGCAGCGGTGTAAGTCATCGAATCCTCTCTTGTCGGTTTTGAACGGGTATCGACTTTCACAGGCCGCCCAGCATACGCCGTGTGGAACGCCGATAGACCCGGGATACGACCAATTGCTGAAACGTTTCAGAAAAAAATCTGCCCATCGTCGATGCAGCCCCGAAGGCTGGCAAGAGAAAGGATCGAAGGCTGACCTATGCTCAACAGATGCAAAGTCACTCACTCATCCCCCACCCTCCAGGCGATATCCACCATGCACACCGCAATCATCATCTTCTTCGGCCTGATCCTGCTGGCGCTGATGCTCTACATCGGCGAGCGCATCGGCTTCAGTCGCCAGACCATGGCCTACGGCTTCGCGGCGTTGTGGCTGGCGTTGACGGTGATCAACGGCGCGGTCGGCGTGGTGCACGCCGGGCAGCCGCTGGGGTCGGAGATTGCGATTGGCAGCGCCGTGTTCGGCGTGCCGATCGCGGCATTGGTGTTGTTCATGGTGCTGAGCGCCGAGACCTGAATCCGTCCCGGCGCCCTGCGCCGATCAACGCACCAGATGCAGGAACTGCATGTGCCGTTCGTACTGGTCGAGGATGTCGTTGATGATCTGCTCTTTGGTGTAGCCGACCAGATCATAGTCCTGACTGCCCTCGCTCAGATGCACTTCGGCGCGGTAATAGCGGCGGTTGTTGAGCTGCTTGGAGCCCATGCCGCCACGGGCGAACGACGGCGTGAAGTAGCCGCGCATCTGCACTTGATAGATGAACGGATGCAGCTCGCCGTGTCCGATTTCCAGGCTGACGCTGTCGTGGGCCGGATCGGGTTGCGTAACGACATGCAGCCCTTTCTCGACGAACACCGCCGTCACTTCTTCGATGGCCGGTTTCACCGTGGTGTCCATGAAGCGGTACACCTCGTCCCGCGACGGGAAATGCACCGCCTGACTCAGGCGCTGGCGCCAGCCACCCTTGCCGCGCCGCGAACCGGAGACCGGCGCCAGCGAATGCAGTTGCGCGATCTGCTTCTGCGACTCCAGATAGAACGCCTTGTGCAGTCCCCACATCATCAGCAGCAGAATCAGCGAGAACGGCAGCGAGGTCAGCACAACCGCTGATTTCAGCGCATCGATGCTGCCGGAAAACAGCAGCCCGCTGGTGATCAGCGCGGTCATCGCGCCCCAGAACACCCGCAGCCACTTCGGCCCGTCTTCATCCGGGTTGCCGCCCTTGGCCGACAGGGTCGAGAGCACCACGGTGCCGGAGTCGGCGGACGTGACGAAGAACACGAAGCTGATAAACACCGTCACCGCGATGACGGTTTTGCTCCATGGGTAAGTTTCCAGCAGCAGGTAGAGGGTCATCGACGGGTTGTCGAGGGCCGACATGCCCAGTGCCGACATACCGTGATTGAGCACCTGGTCGATGGCGCTGTTGCCGAAAATCGACATCCACGCCAGGGTGAAACCGAGCGGGATCAGCAGCACGCCGAAGACGAATTCGCGGATGGTGCGGCCACGGGAAATTCGTGCGATGAACAGGCCCACGAACGGCGACCATGCAATCCACCAGGCCCAGTAGAACACCGTCCAGCCGCCGAGCCAGTCGCTCGGTTTGTCGTAGGCGTAGAGGTCGAAACTCTTCATCGGCAACGCGCCGAGGTAGTCGCCGAGGTTCTGGATCAGGGTGTTGAGCAGATGCTGGGTAGGACCGGCGAACAACACGAACAGCAGCAGCGCACAGGCCAGCAGCATGTTGATGTCGGACATGACCCGAACGCCCTTGTCCACACCGGAGACGGCGACGACGATCGCTGCACCCATCATCAGTGTGATCAAACCGACCTGAATCCACTGGGTATGGGCGATGCCGAACAGGTAGTCCAGACCTGAGTTGAGATGGAGCACGCCGAAGCCCATGTCCGCACCGAGGCCGAACACCGTGGCGATGATGCCGAAGCCATCGACCGCGTAACCGATGGGGCCGTTGATACGCTTGCCGATCAGCGGGTAGAGCGCCGAACGCAGGGCCAGCGGCAGGTTGTGCCGATAAGCGAAGTACGCCAGCGCCATACCGACGAAGGCGAACACACCCCAGCCGTGCAGGCCCCAGTGCAGAAACAGGATCTGCATCGCCTGACGCGCCGCCTCCGCCGTGCCGGCCTCGCCTTGTGGCGGCTGGAGCATGTGGGTTAGCGGTTCGGAGACACAGAAGAAAAACAGCGTGATGCTGATCCCGGCGGCGAACAGCATGCCGGCCCAGGACAGGTAACTGAATTCGGGCTCGTCGTGGTCGGCACCGAGTTTGATCTTGCCGTAGCCCGACAACGCGGTGACCACCACGAAGACCAGATACAGGGTCATCGCGAGCATGTAATACCAGCCGACCGTATTGGCCGCCCAGTTTTGCGCTTCAAGCAGCCAGGCACCGGCCTGTTCCGGCATGGCGATAACGATCAGGCCGAACAACAGGATCACCGTTGCGGCGAACCAGAACACTGGCGGATTCATGCGTACCAGGCCGCTGGCGGGGGTAGACGATGCACTCATGGTCGGTGCACCTCAAGGGGTTGGAAAATGGCTGAAATGATCGGACTCAGCAAAGGCAAGCCTCCTGTTGTGAGCGGGCAGCGAACCGCCGGTTTAACTTGAATGAACGTTCAAGTTAAACATGGATAGCACGCTCAGGACTAATCGCAGGGCTCAGCGGTACCGTTCGTACACTGGCTCAGGGAGGGGTATGACGCTGCGGCGAGGACGTTCGTTCCCGCCTTGCGCGGGAACGAACGGACAGGAAAATTACTTCTGCGTCCCGTCATCATGCTGCAGATTGGCCTGGGTCAGGTTGCACCCCGCCGGCACGCTGCGGGTCAGCCACACATTGCCGCCGATGGTCGATCCCTTGCCGATGGTGATCCGCCCGAGAATCGTCGCCCCGGCGTAAATCACCACGTCGTCCTCGACGATCGGATGCCGCGGATGGCCCTTCTGCAACTGGCCGTCCTCGTCCGCCGGGAAGCGTTTGGCACCCAGGGTCACCGCCTGATAAATCCTGACTCGCTCGCCAATGATCGCGGTCTCGCCGATCACCACCCCAGTGCCGTGGTCGATGAAGAAACTGCGACCGATCTGTGCGCCCGGGTGGATATCGATACCGGTCGCCGAGTGAGCGATTTCCGAGCTGATCCGCGCCAGCAGCGGCAGGCCGGCGCGATACAAATGGTGCGCGAGACGATGGTGGATCACCGCCAGAATGCCCGGATAGCACAGCAGCACTTCATCGACACTGCGCGCCGCCGGATCGCCGTGATACGCGGCCAGCACATCGGTGTCGAGCAGACTGCGCAGGCCCGGCAATGCCAGGGCGAAATCCTGGATGATGCGGATCGCCTGCGCCTCGACTTCACTGTCATCCCGGGCGCTATGGCGGGCGACGTAACGCAGTTCGAGTCGCGCCTGGGCCAATAGTGCGTTCAAGGCAACATCAAGTGTGTGACCAACGTAAAAATCTTCGCTCTCTTCACGCAGATCCACCGGCCCCAGACGCATCGGGAACAACGCGCCGCACAAGGCTTCGAGAATCTGCGCCATCGCGTCACGGGACGGCAGTTCGCGCCCGCCCTGCTCGCCGCTGGCGCGGCCGTTTTGCGTACGCCACTGATCCCGCGCGGTACGCAGCTGGCTGACGATGGTCTGCAATTGCCAATGGCTGGAACGCTCGCTCACGGTAAAGACTCCTCACGGGCGGCCGGACTGTCTGGCCGCGTCAACGGCCCCTACTTTACGGCAACGCCCCGGAGGCGAATTAAGAACCGATAGTGCTGGCCTAAGCGCATTTAGCTATAAGCGATTGACGGTTGCCCCGGTAAATCGGCGTGCCTATAGTCCTCTGATCTTTCTCCGCCAGTACGGGCTCATGATCAAACAACAGCTGCAACGCTTTAACCGTCTCGAACTGCTGGGACAACCCACGCCACTGGAAAAACTCGAGCGCCTGTCCACCTGGCTCGGCCGCGACGTTTACATCAAGCGCGACGACCTGACGCCGCTGGCCATGGGCGGCAACAAGCTGCGCAAGCTCGAATACCTGGCCGCCGATGCCCTCGCCCAAGGCGCCGACACTCTGATCACCGCCGGCGCACTGCAATCGAACCACGTCCGCCAGACTGCTGCGCTGGCCGCGAAACTGGGCCTGAGCTGCGTCGCCCTGCTGGAAAACCCGCTGGGCACCGAAGACAGCAACTACACCGGCAACGGCAACCGCCTGCTGCTGGATCTGTTCGACACCAAGGTCGAGCTGGTCGACAACCTCGACAACGCCGATGAACAACTCGCGGCCCTTGCCGTGCGCCTGCGCAGCAACGGCAAGAAGCCTTATCTGGTGCCGATCGGTGGCTCCAACGCCATCGGCGCACTCGGTTACGTAAGGGCCGGCCTGGAACTGGCGCAACAAATCGAGGACTCCGGCCTACAGTTTTCCGCCGTGGTCCTGGCCTCGGGCAGCGCCGGCACTCACAGCGGCCTGGCGCTGGCCTTGAGCGAAGTGTTGCCGCAACTGCCAGTGATCGGCGTGACGGTTTCGCGCAGCGAAGAAGATCAGCGCCCTAAAGTGCAGGGCCTGGCCGAGCGCACTGCCGATCTGTTGGGTGTAGCGTTGCCGGAGAGTTTCAAGGTCGAACTGTGGGACGAGTATTTCGGCCCGCGCTACGGTGAGCCGAATGCTGGAACCCTCGCAGCAGTGAAACTGCTGGCCAGCCAGGACGCCGTGCTGCTCGATCCGGTCTACACCGGCAAAGCCATGGCCGGGTTGCTCGACGGCATAGGTCGCGGGCGTTTCGACGACGGCCCGATCATCTTCCTGCACACCGGCGGCGTCCCGGCTTTGTTTGCCTACAAGGATTTTCTGTAGGCCTGAATGCGTTCCCGCGCCCGGCGTGGGAACGTTCAGTGTCAGCTCGAATACATATTCACTAAATGAATAACAAATATAAAATTCATTATTTTCCATTCTAAAGGAACAATCATATAGTCTCGCCGCAGGCGAATTTCGCGAGAGACGCATAAGCTGCTTTAAGGCAGGATAGCGCTGTCGTTCAATTCCCGGATTCGCCAACTTTCCTTAAGCGTCTTCCATAAGAAAACACAGGGGCTTGTCATGATTCTTTCCGCACTACGTCGAAATCTGCTGGTAGGTTCGCTGGGCCTGGCACTGAGCGCCGGTCTGATCAGCAGCGCCGTTGCCGGTGAGCAACTGCAACAGATCAAGGACAAAGGCGTTATCAACGTCGGCCTGGAAGGCACTTATCCACCGTTCAGCTTCGTCGATGAAAACGGCAAGCTCAACGGTTTCGAAGTCGAGCTCTCCGAAGCGCTGGCGCAAAAACTGGGCGTGAAAGCCAAGATTCAGCCAACCAAATGGGACGGCATCCTCGCCGCGCTGGAATCCAAGCGTCTGGATGTGGTGGTCAACCAGGTGACCATCTCCGACGAACGCAAGAAGAAGTATGACTTCTCCGAACCGTACACCATCTCCGGTATTCAAGCGCTGGTGCTCAAGAGCAAAGAAGCGGCGCTGAACATCAAGACCGCCGCTGACCTGTCCGGCAAGAAAGTCGGCGTAGGCCTGGGCACCAACTACGAGCAGTGGGTTCGCGCCAACGTACCGGGTGCCGACGTGCGCACCTACGACGATGATCCGACCAAGTTCGCCGACCTGAACAACGGTCGTACCGACGCGATCCTGATCGACCGTCTGGCTGCACTTGAATACGCCAAGAAAGCACCGAAAACCGTGGCCGCCGGCCAGGCTTTCTCCCGTCAGGAATCCGGTATCGCCCTGCGCAAAGGCGAGCCTGAACTGCTGGCAGCCGTGAACAAGGCTCTCGACGAGCTGCGTGCCGACGGCACGCTGAAAAAGCTTTCGGAAAAATACTTCAGCGCTGACGTCACCCAATAATGGAAGCAGCTTTCCAACTCGCACTGGACTCCGCGCCCTTCCTGTTGAAGGGCGCGTACTACACGGTAATCCTCAGCCTGGGCGGCATGTTCTTCGGCCTGCTGCTGGGTTTCGGCCTGGCCTTGATGCGTCTGTCGCGTTTCAAGTCGGTCAGCTGGCTGGCCCGTATCTACGTGTCGTTCTTTCGCGGCACGCCGTTGCTGGTCCAGCTGTTCGTGATCTATTACGGTCTGCCGCAACTGGGCATGGAACTCGACCCGCTGCCGGCGGCGCTGATCGGCTTCTCGCTGAACATGGCCGCCTACGCCTGTGAAATCCTGCGCGCCGCGATCGGTTCCATCGAACGCGGTCAGTGGGAAGCGGCGGCAAGCATCGGCATGACCCGTGCACAGACCCTGCGCCGGGCCATCCTGCCGCAAGCGATGCGCACGGCGTTGCCGCCGTTGGGCAACAGCTTCATTTCACTGGTCAAGGACACCGCGCTGGCCGCTACCATCCAGGTACCGGAGCTGTTCCGCCAGGCGCAACTGATTACCGCCCGGACTTTCGAAGTCTTCACCATGTATCTTGCCGCCGCGCTGATCTACTGGATTCTGGCCACAGTGCTGTCGCACTTCCAGAACAAGCTGGAAACGCGGGTCAATCGGCACGACCAGGAGTCCTGACCCCATGATTGTCGTGGAAAAACTGACAAAGCAGTTCAAGGGTCAAGTCGTGCTCAACGGCATCGATCTTGAAGTGAAGGAAGGCGAGGTCGTAGCCATCATCGGCCCCAGCGGCTCGGGCAAGACCACGTTCCTGCGCTGCCTGAACTTCCTCGAACAACCCACCAGTGGCCGGATCAAGGTCGGCGACATCGAAATCGATACCAGCCGCCCGCTGAACCAGCAGCAGAACCTGGTGCGCAACCTGCGCCAGCACGTGGGCTTCGTGTTCCAGAACTTCAACCTGTTCCCCCATCGCACCGCCCTGGAAAACGTCATCGAAGGCCCGATCGTGGTCAAGAAGACGCCTCGCGATGCAGCCATTGCCCTGGGCAAGAAGCTGCTGGCCAAGGTCGGCCTGGCGGGCAAGGAAGACGCCTACCCACGGCGCCTTTCCGGTGGCCAGCAACAGCGCGTGGCGATTGCCCGGGCGCTGGCGATGGAGCCGGAAGTGATCCTGTTCGACGAGCCGACCTCGGCCCTCGACCCGGAACTGGTGGGCGAAGTGCTGGCGACCATTCGCGGTCTGGCCGAAGAGAAACGCACCATGGTGATCGTCACCCACGAAATGGCATTTGCCCGTGATGTGGCCAATCGTGTGGTGTTTTTCGACAAGGGCGTGATCGTCGAGCAAGGTGAAGCCAAGGCGTTGTTTGCCAATCCGAAAGAAGAACGCACACGGCAGTTTCTCAGCAAGTTCCGTAATAACGGCTGATAACTTCGCAAGTGCCAGCACTCACTTCCAGGGACGGAAGTAGTGCGTTCGCCCGAATACTATCCCTCTTCCAAAGAAAACCAATACCCCATGAGAGCACAGTACATATATATGTCCTGCAACAAGTTGCGCGTGCGTAAAATTCGCCGAGGTCTGAGTTTCCGCTTCGCAGAAGCACACCAGAGAAACGCGCTAAATACCGCAGAAATCTGTGGTCTTCATCCCTGTGAAGCATCAGCCAAAGGCTGTACCAATGTAGGAACCTTCTGATTAATCGGTAATTCAGGGATTAACTAATCCACTCGCTTGACACCTCTTCCAGCGAACTCTTATCTAGTCACCAACCGGCGCACGCTAGTTCAACACGACACTTTAAAACGTGAAAAAACTCCGAAGTTTCATTGCCGGTTAATTCACGCCATTCGTTCTTTCAGATACGGACTTCGCCGCAAGACTTCAAGGAGAGAAACCGATGACCTGCATTTCAAACATCCCGCTATTGCCTCCACCCACCCTGGGGCAGCCCCATGGGGTCGGAATCAACCTCAGGGCGGCCGCCAACCTGTCGGTCGAAATAGAACCCTACGACGATATGGACAGCGGCGACCTGATCGAGCTGTTCTGGGATGACTGCTATGTAGCCTCCCGCGTGCTGACTGCCGGTGATGTCGGAAACACCGTCAGTCTCAGGGTACCGGAGAGCTTCATCGTCAACGGTTCACCCTGTGCGCACTATCGGGTCATGCAGGTCGGGAAAAACCCGGCATTGTCGTCCGGCGCCCGGTTCCAGGTGAAACTCGACTGCCCGGGCGGTCAATTCGCAACAGGCAGCGCAGAAGAAAATCAGTACCTGCTGCCGGTCAATCTTCCCGAGACCATTCGCCGGCGCGGGATCAACCCGAGACAGATCAAGCGTGGCGTGCCGCTGACCATCGAGCCTTACCTGAACATGGCCGAGGGTGATGAAATCACTCTGCGCTGGGGTGACGTGCGGATGGACCTGCCTCCTGTGACGCACGCCGGTGTCGGTGTGGGAATCCAGGTCTGGGTGCCACCGGCAATCATTGTCGAAGCAGGTGAGGACCTGCGGCTTGACGTGACCTATTGCATCATCGACCGGGTCGGCAACAACTCGCGCTGGGCACCCCCACGAACGCTGAGGATCGGCGGCGCGAATACTTGTCTGAAAGCGCAAGAAAGGCGCGCACCCTCAACAGCGGAGCGGAAGGTCAGGTGAGCTTTCGATCTTCTATACATATTCCTAAAAGTTAGTTTATTTAAATTTTATACGCGCTTAGGGTATATAAACCGGACCACCGGACATTCTTTCGTTCGCCGCGCTTTTGCGGCGTTTTTCATGAGATGTGAGGTAGGTAACATGGTCCGGAACCCAATCACCCCAGTGCAGATCGCCAGGGCATTGCGTGCAGCCAGGGAGTGGCACTGATGTCCAGTCTGGCAGACGCAAACGTCCAGAGTGACCTGGATATCGCCCCATTGTTGTTGCCCGCGCAAGTACTGCGCAACGACGCTCAAGCCATCGAAGCCGCCCACGAACTGGCGCAAGTTGCCCGCGTGCAGGCCGCCAAACGCGACCGTCAGCGCAAACTGCCGTGGTCGGAAATCGAACAGTTCACCCGCAGCGGCCTCGGCAGCATTGCGATTCCGCGCGAGTACGGCGGCCCGCAGGTTTCCTTCGTCACCCTGGCGGAAGTTTTCGCAATTATTTCCGCGGCCGATCCGGCGTTGGGCCAGATCCCGCAGAACCAGTTCGGCATCATCAACCTGATTCTCGGCAGTGCCACCGAAGAGCAGAAAAAACAGTTGCTGCAAAGCGTGCTCGAAGGCTGGCGCATCGGTAATGCCGGGCCTGAGCGTGGCACCAAAGACACTCTGGAGCTGAAAGCGCGCATCACCGCCGACGGCGATGACTACGTGATCAACGGCCAGAAGTTCTATTCCACCGGCGCTCTTTTTGCCCACTGGGTGGCGGTCAAGGCACTCAACGATGAAGGCAAGCAGGTGTTGGCTTTCGTCCGGCGCGGCACACCGGGATTGCGTATCGTCGACGACTGGTCCGGTTTCGGCCAGCGCACCACCGCCAGCGGCACGATCCTGCTGCACAACGTGCGGGTCGATGCCGGTCTTGTGGTGGACAACTGGAAAATCAACGAAAAGCCCAACACCCAAGGCGCGGTGTCGCAGTTGATTCAGGCGGCCATCGATGCCGGCATCGCCCGCGGCGCCATCGATGACGCCATCGAATTCGTAAAGACTCGCGCCCGGCCGTGGATCGACGCCAATGTCGAGCGCGCCAGCGACGATCTTTATGTGATCGCCGACATCGGCAAACTGAAAATCGAACTGCACGCCGCCGAAGCGCTGCTGCGCAAGGCCGGGCAAGTGCTCGATCAGGTGCACGCTGCACCGCTGACTGCCGAGTCCGCCGCCCGAGCCTCGATTGCCGTGGCCGAAGCCAAGGTGCTGACCACCGAGATCTCGCTGCTGGCCAGCGAAAAACTTTTCGAACTGGCCGGCAGCCGCGCCACCCTCGCCGAATTCAACCTCGACCGCCACTGGCGCAATGCCCGAGTGCACACGCTGCACGACCCGGTGCGCTGGAAATACCACGCGGTCGGCGCTTACCGCCTGAACGGAAAACTTCCGGCCCGCCATTCCTGGATCTGACGACCAGACATCTGGAGAAAAACCTATGTCCTTTTCCCATCCCGTCGCGGTCATCACCAGCGACGAGCAAGCCCTGATCGTCGCCAGCGACCTGGCCGAAGACTTCCAGCGCGACAGCAACCTGCG
Organism: Pseudomonas sp. KCJK9016; assembly: GCF_046231795.1. Taxonomy (NCBI): domain Bacteria; kingdom Pseudomonadati; phylum Pseudomonadota; class Gammaproteobacteria; order Pseudomonadales; family Pseudomonadaceae; genus Pseudomonas; species Pseudomonas sp. KCJK9016. The sequence continues at coordinate 117,389 of NZ_JBJJMM010000005.1, forward strand.
CGACCGCGAACGCCGCCTGCCACTGCCGGAACTCGACGTGTTTTCCCGCTCCGGCCTGTGGGGCATCAGCGTGCCCAAGGAGTATGGCGGCGCCGGTGTGTCCAACGTGACCCTGGCCAAAGTCATCGCCCTGATCGCCCGGGCCGATGGCTCGCTGGGGCAGATTCCGCAGAACCATTTCTATGCCCTCGAAGTGCTCCGGGTGAATGGCAGCCACGAGCAGAAACAACGCCTCTACGCCGAGGTCCTCGCTGGCCGGCGCTTCGGCAATGCCCTGGCGGAACTGGGCACCAGGACCGCCCATGACCGTATCACCAGCCTGAAGCGCGACGGCAGCGGTTATCGCATCAACGGCCGCAAGTTCTACGCCACCGGTGCGATCTACGCCCAACGGATTCCAACGTCCGTGGTCGATGAAAACGGCGTGCAGCAACTGGCCTTCGTCCCCCGCGACAGCCAGGGCCTGACCGTGATCGACGACTGGAGCGGTTTCGGCCAGCGCACCACCGGCAGCGGTTCGGTGGTGTTCGAAGACGTGTACGTCGCCGCCGAAGATGTCATTCCCTTCCAGAGCGCTTTCGAACGCCCGACCACCGTCGGCCCGCTGGCGCAGATCCTTCACGCCGCCATCGACACCGGTATCGCACGCGCCGCTTATGAAGATGCGCTGCACTTCGTGCGCAGCAAGACCCGGCCATGGATCGATTCGGGCAGCGACAAGGCCACGGAAGATCCGTTGACCCTCAAGAGCTTCGGCCACCTGAGCATCCGCCTGAGCGCCACCGAAGCCTTGCTCGAGCGCGCCGGTGAATACCTCGATGCGGCCCAGGCCGAGACCAACGCCGACACAGTAGCAGCGGCATCGATTGCCGTCGCCGAAGCCCGGGCTATCAGCACCGAAATCTCCCTGGCCGCCGGCAGCACACTGTTCGAACTGGCCGGCAGCCAGGCCACCTTGAGCGAGCACGGGCTCGACCGCCACTGGCGCAACGCCCGGGTACACACTCTGCACGACCCGGTGCGCTGGAAATATCACGCGGTGGGCAATTACTACCTCAACGATGAAAACCCTCCGTTGCGGGGGACCATCTGATGGCCGCCGACAAAAAGAAAATCCTGCTCAATGCGTTCAACATGAACTGCATCGGCCACATCAACCATGGGTTGTGGACCCATCCACGCGACACCTCGACCCAGTACAAGACCGTCGAATACTGGACCGAACTGGCGCAACTGTTGGAGCGCGGGCTATTCGATGGATTGTTCATCGCCGATATCGTCGGCGTGTACGACGTCTATCAAAACTCGGTGGATGTCACCCTGAAAGAGTCGATCCAGTTGCCGGTCAACGATCCGCTGCTGCTGGTGTCGGCAATGGCCGCGGTGACCAAAAATCTCGGCTTCGGCCTGACCGCCAACCTCACCTACGAGCCGCCGTATCTGTTCGCCCGACGCATGTCGACCCTCGATCACCTGAGCCGCGGGCGGGTGGGCTGGAACATCGTCACCGGTTACCTGGACAGCGCCGCCAAGGCCATGGGCCTGAGCGAACAGGTCGAACATGACCGACGTTACGATCAGGCTGACGAGTACCTCGAGGTTCTCTACAAACTCTGGGAAGGCAGCTGGGAAAACGATGCGGTGCTCAATGATCCGCAGCAGCGGATCTACGCGCAGCCAGACAAAGTGCACAAGATCGAACACAAGGGCGAGTTCTATCAGGTCGAGGGTTATCACCTGTGTGAGCCGTCGCCACAGCGCACGCCTGTGCTGTTCCAGGCCGGCAGTTCGGAGCGCGGTCTGCTGTTCGCCGGGCGTCATGCCGAGTGCGTGTTCATCAGCGGCCAGAACAAACCGTCAACCAAGGTTCAGGTAGACAAGGTCCGCGCCAGCGCCGTCGAAGCGGGTCGCAATCCCGAAGACATCAAGGTGTTCATGGGTCTCAACGTGATCGTCGGTGAGACCGAGGAAGCGGCCTGGGCCAAACATGCCGAATACCTGAGCCATGCCAGCGCCGAAGCGGGCGTGGCGCACTTTTCGGCCTCTACCGGCATCGATTTTTCCCGGTACGAAATCGACGAGCCGATCCAGTACGTCAAGAGCAACGCCATCCAGTCCGCCACCAGAAACCTGCAGAACAACGACTGGACCCGGCGCAAATTGCTCGACCAGCATGCCCTCGGCGGACGCTACATCACGGTGGTCGGTTCACCGCAGCAAGTGGCGGATGAACTGGAATCGTGGATCGCCGAAACCGGCCTCGACGGCTTCAACCTGACCCGCATCGTCACCCCGGAAAGCTACGTGGATTTCATTGACCTGGTGATCCCGGAACTGCAGCGGCGCGGCTCCTACAAGACCGCGTACGACACCGGCAGCCTGCGGGAAAAACTGTTTCACGGTGAAGCACATCTGCCGCAGCAACACACCGGCGCCCACTACCGACACACCTCCTCGCACTGACTGGAAGAGCACCATGATGAAGAAATCCCTGTCCCACCCGGTCAAAGCACTGGCCCTGGCCTTCGGCCTGTTCAGCTCGGCGGTTTTCGCTGCTGATGCCCCGTTGAAAATCGGCACCACCGCCGCGTTCGCGATTCCGCTGGAAGCCGCCGTCGAAGAGGCCGGCAAGCAAGGCCTGAAAGTCGAGCTGGTGGAGTTCACCGACTGGATCGCACCGAACGTCAGCCTCGCCGCCGGTGACATCGACGTGAACTACTTCCAGCACATCCCGTTCCTGGAAAACGCCAAAGCCGCCTCCGGTTTCGACCTGGTGCCGTTCGCACCGGGGATCATCAACAACGTCGGCCTGTACTCGAAGAAATACAAAAGCTTCGACGAGTTGCCTGAGGGCGCCAGCGTCGCCATCGCCAACGACCCGATCAACAGCGGACGCGGTCTGCAACTGTTGGCCAAGGCCGGGCTGATCACCCTGAAACCGGGTGTCGGCTACAAGGCTACCGAAGACGACATCGTCGCCAATCCGAAGAAGATCAAGATCCTGCAAGTCGAAGCCGTGCAACTGGTGCGCGCCTACGACGACGCCGATCTGGTCCAGGGCTACCCGGCCTATATCCGTCTGGCGAAGACTTTCGATGCCGGTTCCGCGCTGCTGTTCGACGGCCTCGATCACAAGGAGTACGTGATTCAGTTCGTGATCCAGCCCAAGAGCAAGAACGACCCGCGCCTGATCAAGTTCGTCGATATCTACCAGCATTCGCCAGCTGTACGCGCCGCTCTGGATAAAGCTCACGGCAAGCTGTACCAGGCCGGGTGGGAAAGCTGAGGATGAGCGCCGCCATTCAACGGCGACTGGATCTTCCAGAGCCACCCGCGCTGGCCCAGCGCACCGAACTGCATCCCGAGTTCAACCGCGCCCATGTGCGTTTCGTCGGGCTCGGCAAAACCTACGACGGCAAGCAAGGGCCGGTCGCCGCCCTGCAAGGCATCGATCTGGCAATCCAGCGCGGTGAAGTGTTCGGCATCATCGGTCGCAGCGGCGCCGGCAAGTCATCGCTGATCCGCACCATCAACCGCCTCGAACAACCGACCTCGGGCCGGGTGCTGATCGATCAGGTGGACATCGGCGAGTACGACGAGGATCGCCTCGTCGCCCTGCGCCGACGGATCGGCATGATCTTCCAGCACTTCAACCTGATGTCGGCGAAAACGGTTTGGCAGAACGTCGAACTGCCGCTGAAGGTTGCCGGTGTCCCGAAGGAGCAACGGGAAAAGAAAGTTCGCGAACTGCTGGAGCTGGTGGGCCTGCAAGCCAAGCACAAGGCCTATCCGGCGCAACTGTCAGGCGGGCAGAAACAGCGTGTCGGCATCGCCCGCGCGCTGGTGCACGATCCGGACATTCTGCTGTGCGACGAAGCCACTTCGGCGCTGGATCCGGAAACCACCCAGTCGATCCTCGGCCTGCTGCGCGAGATCAACAAACGCCTGGGGCTGACCATCGTGTTGATCACTCACGAGATGGCCGTGATCCGCGAGATCTGCGACCGCGTCGTGGTGCTGGAACATGGTCGTATCGTCGAACAGGGCCCGGTCTGGGAAGTGTTCGGCAACCCGCAGCATGAGGTCAGCCAGACCCTGCTCGCACCGCTGCAACACGCCTTGCCCGAAGAATTGCAAAGCCGTTTGCAGGCCCGACCGCTGTCGTCCGAGGCCTCGGTGGTGCTGCGTTTGCAGTTCACCGGCAACCAACAGGACGAACCGGATCTGGCAGCGTTGTTCGCCGCCCTCGGCGGCCGGGTGAAGTTGCTGCAGGGCGGCGTGGAACGGATTCAGGGGCACGCGCTCGGGCAATTGTTGCTGGCGGTGGCGGGATCAAAGTTGAACGCCGAGGAGTTGCGTCAGCGCGCCAGCCAGTGGGCACAACGCACGGAGGTGTTGGGTTATGTGGTTTGATCGCTTGCTGCAGGGTTTCATCGACACGTTTCTGATGGTCGGCGTGTCATCGTTGATCGCGTTGCTGGCAGGAATTCCGATGGCGGTGATTCTGGTCACCAGCGACAAGGGCGGCATCTACGAAGCGCCGGTGCTCAATCGTGCGTTGGGTGCGTTCGTGAACCTGTTTCGTTCGATCCCGTTTCTGATTCTGATGGTGGCACTGATTCCGTTCACCCGGCTGATCGTCGGCACCACCTACGGCGTGTGGGCGGCGGTTGTGCCGCTGACTATCGCCGCCACGCCGTTCTTTGCGCGGATTGCCGAAGTGAGCCTGCGCGAAGTCGACCACGGCCTGATCGAGGCCGCGCAGGCCATGGGTTGCCGGCGCTGGCATATCGTCTGGCATGTGCTGTTGCCCGAGGCGCTGCCGGGGATTGTCGGCGGATTCACCATCACCCTGGTGACGATGATCAACTCGTCCGCCATGGCCGGAGCAATCGGCGCCGGCGGCCTGGGCGACATCGCCTATCGCTACGGCTATCAACGCTTCGACAGCCAGATCATGCTGACCGTAATCGTGCTGCTGGTGGCGTTGGTGGCGGTGATTCAATTGGGCGGTGATCGTCTGGCAAGCAGGCTCAACAAACGCTGAGCTCATCAATGACTCAGCAGGTCGTTCAGCAACTGGCTGTCTGCAGTTCTGGCCAGATGCAGTGCCTGCAGACTCCTGGCGGCGTAAATGATGCTGTCGGCATTTTTCGAGGCCATCCGGGTCCGGACGGACGGGATCAAATTGAACAGGTCGACGGCCGCCCGGACATCCAGCTCTCCGGAGAGTCCCAAACCCTCTTTTACCCCGGCCCTGAAACTGCTGTGGTCACTCGTAAACCCGTCCAGATAGGCCAGCGTCATGCCTCCCTGCATGATGACTTCGGAAATACCTCGTTCGGCAATGTCGTAAGCAGGCACCGGACGATCCAGAGCATTTGCCATTTGCGCATCCAGATAGAAGTAATCCACTGCACCGGGCCCTACGCCCTTGAATCGGTTGATTCTGCTCGTATGGAGCATTTCATGCCCCAGAACGACTGCAAAATCTCCCTCTTCAACATGATTCAGACTGATGAAGAAGCGGCCATGAAAATCGAGCGGGTACATCCATGCCTCGCGATCCCGGTCAAACGCTACACCCACGAACTTGTCCTGTCCCCACGGCCCCTGATACTCCATTGACAGCGCCTCGCCGCGCGACAGGCAATCGCTGATCCGGCTTTTGACGAGCTCATGATGCTTGCCGAAATAGCCCTGAAAAATACTTTCAGCCTCGACATAGCCAGCAGCGAGCCCTTTGCCCGCGTCGGTAAATATCTGGTGTGTGGCGCTCAGTTCTGCACGCAGGATGGCTGAATGTCGGGGTTCAAATTGACTCATTCCTCTTGCAACGATCCTCACGCGTCCTGAAGCCTGGCGCTCGAACAGGTCATCCCGGCCTTCATAAAGCTTTCCGGGCGCCGTTGCCGCCCAGGTCTCCATTGCAGGCTTGTGACCGGTCAGATCCAGAGGCGGCCGGGCACTGATGACATTATCGATTCCGTCCGGAGTCGACAGTTCTCCGGCGTCCCACAGCATCGTCCGGGGATCCATAACCAGCGTCGGCCCCGAGGCCATCGACTCGGAGGGAAGCGTCGCCCGGTACGCCCCCGTGATCGCGTCCTGCCTGACCTGCACGATCTCGCCCGGGGCGACGTCAACGAACTCACGCCCCTTGAATCGCCTGATGCCTTGCCCATCGGCGACAGGCATATGGGGAGGCAGTTTCAGACGAAAGCTCTCAAGCGACATCCCCACCGACCGGATAGAGACATTTTCCATCGTGGGCAAACCGGCGACAGTGATACGCCCATCGGAAGATAACGGCAGTGCCTGATCCCACGACGGAACACGCCGCGCGACCTTGATTTCCGGAGCTTGAAAAACGGTCATGTCGCCCGGTCTTTTAAGGCTCGGCACCGAGTCTGTCGCAAGACGCGCGGGGGATGACGAAACGTGAGTCTTGCGGCCGTTGACCATAGGTAATCCTGCCTTGAAGAAACCATGCTGAAGGAGTCGGTATCGCGACAGTCGCCTGTCGCACAGACGCTATTTCAACGAATACAGGTTCGCTCGTTGCGGTACAGGGTTACTACCTGTGCGCGGGACTGATCGGGTATGGCGTATATTGGCCAGACCTACCTCTCAGCGCAGCCAGACCATGAAGCAGACTTCCAGCGACCTTGAGCAGATCACCGCCAGAACCCTCGGCCACTACAACGCGGTGGCCGAGGATTTTCGTGAAGGCACCCGCGATCACGATGTCAGCCAGAACATCGATGCCCTGCTGAGGAACATTCAGGCTGAAGCACCGTTTTCCATTCTCGATTTCGGCTGTGGGCCGGGTCGGGATCTGCAGACATTCACACGGATGGGACACCTCGCCATCGGCCTCGACGGCGCGGAAAAATTCGCCCGGATGGCGAGGGAGGACAGTGGCTGTGAGGTGTGGTGTCAGGATTTTCTGAAGCTGGATCTGCCACCAGAACGCTTCGACGGCATTTTTGCCAATGCGGTGCTGTTTCATGTGCCGCTGCAGGAGCTGCCACGGATTCTCAAGCAATTGCACGGGACACTGAAACCGGGCGGCGTGCTGTTCAGCTCCAATCCGCGTGGGGATAACCGTGAGGGCTGGAACGGGCCGCGTTATGGCTCGTACCACGATCTGCAGGCATGGCGCGGATTGCTGACGGCGGCAGGGTTCGCGGAGCTGGAGCATTACTACCGGCCGGCAGGGCTGCCGCGGGAGCAGCAGCCCTGGCTGGCGAGTGTCTGGCGCAAGATCTGAAACTCAGGGCCTCGCCTCAACCTGAAACCGGGTCGGCGCATTTCCGGGTGAACGCACCGTGAGGCTCCGCCCGGGCAGCGTCTGTCCCTGTACTTCACGCGCCTGAATATCAAAGTTGGCCTGCAATCGTGTGCCGTCTTCAAAGGACGTCTGCTGAACCAGCCGGTCCGCGCTCAACCACTCGAACCCGGTGAGCGCCTGGGTCGCCAGACGTTCATGCAAAGGCCGGAAGAACGCATCCTGACGGGCGATCTGCGGCAATCGCTGCGCAAGCGTGCCGACACTAAGGTGATACAGCGGCGCAACGTTGTAGAGCAACTGCGCGAGTTCGTTGTCCGCCCGTACATTGGTCAGTTTCAGACTATCGAACAGCCAATGGTGGGACGTGATCACGGAGCCATGGAACACCGCCTGATACAACGGCAAACGGCTGGCCGGATCAAAGTGAATACGCCGCAACGACTCTTTGATCGGCACGGGTTTGAAGAAAACCTCTGGCTGCTCCGGCGGATACCACTTGCCTGCAAAGTACCTGGATTCGGGGTTCTTGCTCATTTCGACGTCCCCCCAACCGATCACCGGGGTCTGCATGCCATGGGCGAACAACACGCCCTGCGCGGTCGTTGCGTTGCCGTCCTCCGAACCGGCGGGCAGTTTCAGCACTTCGCTGATCCAGCGTGACGCGCCGATATTGCTCTCGGCATTCTGGGCCTGGGTCATCGTTGCCCCGGGACGGTAGCTGTCGAACAGCATGCCGGTGGCGTAGGCATCGAGAAACCAGCTGTTGAAACCGGCGGCGTCGCGAATGGCAGCGACCCGTTGCTCGAGCAGCGGTCGCACACAACGGGGATCGGTGTAATGCCCCGACTGCTGGAAGCCGCTTTTCAGCGTTCCGTCGCTCTTCACGATCGCGCATTCAGCATGTGCCTTGTCCCCCAGGTGTGCCGTGGTCCAGTCAGGGTTTTCGCTGCGGCTCAGCGCCGTCTCGTAAGAGTCGTACGGCGCGATCAGATAACCCGCCGCCACGCCGGCCTCGATCGCCTCGGGGTGCCAGAGGCCGCCCTCCCAGCCTTCACCCAATCCCAACCACAGGCGGGACAAACCGGCATTCTGTAATTGCCTGATCGTGTCCAGTGACAAGGTGCCGCCCCAGCGCTCGGGATCGGGCGTCAGCGCCTCACCGAAGTTGGCTGCCACTTGCGCCCGCACATCAGCGTAACCGTTCACCAGAGCCTGCATGTCCGGCACGGCACGGGCCTGCCAGGTCTTGCGCGCCTGCGTATTCAAGGCATGGTTGAGACTGCGCAGAAGCACTTTTTTCTGATAACCGTTCAACGCCGTGCCAGCAGCAAGGATCTGCAACGCCTCACGATCCAGTCCCGCTTTCAGCTCACTGGCCAGCGAGCCACCCCCACGCAAGGTGTCGAGCAGCACCGACCAACTGCGTACATCCTTGGCTCCCAGCAGATCATTACCCCACAGGTACAGATGACTCGCGCCCGACAGCCGCTTCGCCTCAGGTGTTTTTTCGAATTTGCTGCTCAAGTTTTCATGGCGACCGTTATCGATCAGCCACTGCCGGTAGCGTTTGGCCCCGGCCAACGGGTCGGCCGCCCCGAGAAACAGGGTGAATGTCATTGGCACCGACGGATCGAGGGAGGTGAAACGATGCCGGGCAGACAGTGCCAGAGCCTTGCCCTCGTCACTGAACAGCAGCCGATTGTTGTAGGGATTGGTCATCAGCCAATGCAGGCTGAATCCGTCATGTTCGACACCCCAGAGCGGCAAACTCAGATCCTGAGTGGTATTGAATTCCCCCTGATTCAACAGAAAGGCCTGCCACACCGGATCACCACGCGGCACGTAGTGCCCCTCGGCCAGAGGCCAGATCAGCGCCTTGCCCATCGCGCCGGCGGGTTGATGGAGAAATTCCAGTTCTGCCGGCTCACGCGCCTTGATCGAGAAGGACAGATCACTTTGATCGAGGGTGGCGCTGAGGGTCCAGGCTCCGTCATCCCATTGCCAGTCGATGCGGTTGTCGCGCCTGCTCAACTGACTGACTTTGTGCGGGGCAATCCCCGCCGATGCCTGCACCGTCTCGCCGCCGGCCGGGGTGACCCGGACAGCCAGCGTTGCCGGATCGAGTTGTATGCGCCACAACGAGTTTTCCAATGGCGTGTCGGCCCATGACAGGGATGAAACGCACAATCCGGCAATCAGCAATAGCGCGCGCAGCCAGCAAAAAACGGTAAACATCAGACGCCCCTTCTCCCAAAGGATCAGGGACGTTAACTGAATACGCCGACACTGTAAGTCAGACCCTTCGCAAATATGTAACAAGCCTGCTCACTGCGCCGATGTCGAAGCATCCTTCTTCGGCTCACGAATCTTGTACCAGGCCACATACAGCGCCGGCAGAAACAACAGCGTCAGCAGTGTCGCCACCACAATCCCGCCGATCATCGCGTAGGCCATCGGCCCCCAGAACACTTCCCGGGCGATCGGGATCATGCCCATGCTCGCCGCCGCTGCGGTCAGCAGGATCGGCCGGCGCCGGTGTTCGGTCGCTTCCACCACCGCATCCCAGGGCGTGTAGCCCTTTTGTTCGAACTCTTCGATCTGCGTCACGAGGATCACCGAATTGCGGATGATGATGCCGATCAGCGCCAGAATCCCCAGGATCGCCACGAAGCCCATCGGCGTGCCGGTCGGCACCAGCGCCAGCACCACGCCGATCAGTCCCAGCGGTGCGACGCTGGCCACCAGGAACAGCTTCTGCACGCTGTGCAACTGGATCATCAGGAAGGTCGCCATCAAAAACAGCATCAGCGGTATGACCTTGGCGATTGGCCCCTGAGCCTTGCCGCTCTCCTCGACCGTACCGCCTGTAGCGACTTTGTAGCCTGCCGGCAGCTTCGACGCGAAAGCGTCGATGGTGGGCTTGAGGACTTTCACCAGGTCGGTCGGCTGGATCTCGTCACGCACCGAGGCCTTGATGGTGATGGTCGGCAAACGGTCGCGACGCCATACCAGCGGCTGCTCCAGTTCATAACGCACCGTGGCGAAGGCCAGCAGCGGAATCGACGTGCCGTTGGGCGTGACGATCTGCAGGTTCTGCAGGGTTTCCGGTGTGCCGCGTTCGGAATCCACAGCCCGCCCGACCACGTTGATCAGGTAGATATCATCATCGACCTGGGTCAGCGGCGAGCCGCTGACAATGCTGTTCATCAGGTTGGCCACATCCTCCGACGACAGGCCGAGCTGACGCGCCTTGTCCTGGGCAATGTCGATGCGCAGGACTTTGCCGGGTTCGTTCCAGTCGTAAATGATCTCGCCGATGTGCGGGCTCTTGTCCAGTTCGGTGGCCAGGTCGATGGCGTGCTTGCGCACCTGATCGATGTCCTTGCCGCTGATCCGGTACTGGATCGGACGCCCCACCGGCGGACCCATTTCCAGCGCCTGCACGTAACTGCCGATGCCGACGAAGTCCTTGCGCAGGCGATCACGCAGACGCTGGCTCAAGGCCTCGCGAGCCTTGAAGTCCTTGCTCACGATCACCAGTTGCGCGTAGTACGGGTTCTGCAGTTGCTGATCCAGCGGCAGGTAGAAACGGATCGCACCCTGGCCGATGTACGTGCTCCAGCGCACAATGTCCGGATCACCCTTGAGCGTGGCCTCCAGCTTGTCGACCGCCTTGCGGGTTTCATCGATCGAGGCGTTTTGCGGCAGGTTCAGGTCGACCAGAATCTCCGGGCGGTCGGAAGACGGGAAGAACTGGTTCTGCACGAAACGCATGCAGAACACCGCAAGCACGAAGCACAGCACGGTGATGCCGACGGCCCACCAGCGATTGCGCATGCACCACAGCAGACCGCCGTTGAACGCCCGTCCGATGCGTCCGGGTTCAGCCTCATGGGGTTTCACGTTGGTGCTGAGAATGTGCACGCCGATCACCGGCGCGAAGAACACCGCGACAATCCACGACACGATCATCGCCACCGCGATCACCGCAAACAGTGTGTAGGTGTACTCACCGGCGGAGCTGGCATTGAGCCCGATGGGCACGAAACCGGCCACGGTCACCAGCGTGCCGGTGAGCATCGGAAACGCCGTGGAGGTGTAGGCGAACGTCGCCGCCTGCTCCTTGGTCTCGCCCATTTCGAGCCGCGTGACCATCATTTCCACGGTGATCATCGCGTCGTCCACCAGCAGCCCGAGGGCGATGATCAGCGCGCCAAGGGAAATCCGCTGCATGGTAATGCCGCTGTACTCCATGTACACGAACACCATCGCCAGCACCAACGGGATCGAGCACGCCACCACCAGCCCGGCACGCATGCCGAGGCTGATGAAGCTCACCACCAGCACGATAATCACCGCTTCGAACAGCGCGCTGGTGAAGCCACCGACGGCCTCCTCAACCACTACCGCCTGATCGGAAACGGTGTGTACGCCGACACCTACCGGCAGATCTGCAGTGAGTTGGTCGATACGCTCATGCAGCGCCTTGCCGAAGGCCTGGACGTTGCCGCCCTTTTGCATGGCGATCGCCAGACCGATGGCCGGCTTGCCATCGAAGCGGAACTCCGGGGTGGCCGGGTCGACGTAACCACGGCTGATTTCGGCGATATCGGCCAGGCGATAGAAGCGGTCATTGAGTTTGAGATTGACTTCGGCCAGATCTTTTTCCGAGGCGAACTGCCCGGACGTTCTCACCGAAATCCGCTCGGGGCCAGCCTCGATCACACCCGCGGGGGTCACGGCGTTCTGTGATTGCAGGCTTTGCACCACTTGCCGTTGATCGATGCCCAGCGCCGCGAGTTTACGGGTGGAGAAGTTCAGGTAGATCACTTCATCCTGCTGGCCGACCATCTCGATCTTGCCCAGCCCCGGCACATTGCGGATCTCGGCGCGCGCCTGTTCCACGTAGTCGCGCAGCTGGCGCATGGTCAGGCCATCGGCGGTAAACGCATACACCGAGCCAAAGACATCACCGAACTCATCATTGAATCCCGGCCCCTGAATGCCCTGGGGAAACTGGCCGCGAATGTCGTCGATCTTCTTGCGCACCTGGTACCAGATTTCCGGGATGTCCCTGGCGCTGGTGGTGTCGCGCAGGTACACGTAGACCGTCGATTCACCGGGACGTGTATAGCTTTTCACGTAGTCGAGCGAGTCGAGTTCTTCGAGTTTTTTCTCGATTCGGTCGGTGACCTGCTTGAGGGTTTCTTCCTGGGTCGCGCCCGGCCATCTGGTCTGGATCACCATGGTCTTGATGGTGAACGACGGGTCTTCCTCGCGCCCGAGGTTGAAATACGAGAACACCCCCATCAGCAACGCGACGAACATCAGATACCAGACGAACGACTGATGCTTGAGGGCCCATTCGGAGAGATTGAAAGACCCTTTCATTGACTGTCCTCGTCGAGTTTCACGGCTTGTCCGGGTTTGAGGCTGTTGACGCCGGCGCTGACCACACGCTCGCCGGACTTGACCCCGCCGGCCAGCACCACGGTGCTGTCGGTGCGGCTGGTCACGCTGACGTCACGGGGCGCAACGGTTTTGCTTTGCGGATCGATCACCCAGATCCGCGTCTTGCCGTCGGCCTCCTGCAAGGCTGTCGCAGGCAGTTCGATGCGTGGCTTGATCGCCGAGCTGAGGGTCACGCTGATCGCCGTGCCGAGGCGGAAGCCCGGTGGCGTGCTGGCCAGGGTCAAGCGCGCGCGGCGGGTACGGGTGGCGCTTTGCGCCTGGGGCTCGATTTCGCGGATGATGGCGGTGGTGTTGATGCTCGGATCGAGTTGCGCGGCCACCGAAAACACCACGTCGTGGGGAATCTGGTCGACCAGCGTATCGGGCAGGTCGATCACCGCTTCCTTGATGTCCGGCTGCGCCAGCGTCACCACTTGCTGACCGGCCGTCACCACTTGCCCGGCCTCGGCGTTCCATGCCGTGACCACGGCTTTGTGGTCGGAGCGCAGTTCGGTATAGCCGAGCTGATCCTTGCTCTGGTTCACCGCCGCCCGCGCCTGATCGAGGGACGCCTGGGTGGTCTTCAGATCGGTGGTGGCGATGTCCAGTTGCGCCTGGGCGCCGACCCCGCGATCGAACAACGCCTGCTGACGCCGGGCATTGGCCTTGGCGTTGATCAGTTGTGCTTCGACTCTCGCCAGATCGCCCTGGGCCGAACGCAACTGGTTCTGCTGGTCGGACGGATCGAGAGTGGCGAGCAAGGTGCCCTTCTCCACCTTGGCGCCGACGTCGACGTTACGGCTGACGATCCGACCGCCAACACGAAAACCGGTGTTGCTCTCGTAGCGTGCCTGGATGCTGCCGGCGAAACGGCCAAGATTTTCTTCGCTCAAGGCTTCGACCTTGATCGACAACACCGGCCGTACCGGCTCCGGTGGCGGCTCGCTTTTGGAACAGGCACCCAGCAGCAACCCGATGGACACCACCCACAAAGGCTTCATGGCTGTGCTCCCGGTTGCAGTTCCTTATAGGTGTTCTCGGCGATTTCGACTTTCATGCCCGGATGCAGCAATTGTCCGCCGGCAACAATCACCTTTTCACCGCCCTTGAGCCCTTCGCTGATGATCACGTGCCCGGTCAGGTAACGACCGACGGTGACGTTGTGCAGTTGCGCCTCGCCCTTGTCGTCCACCATCCACACCGCCGGTTCGCTGATGTTCTTGGTCAGCGCCGACCAGGGCAGCTCCACCGCTGACTTGCCGCTGCCCTTGGCGGTGGCGCTCACCACCGAGCCAAGCTGCATGCCTTGCGGCAAGCCGTCGAGGGTCACCTTGACCTGAACCGTGCCGGACTGCGCCGACACCGCCGGAGTGATTTCACGCACCGTGCCGGTGGTCTTGATGGAGGGGTTGTCGAGCAGGCTGACGACAATCGAACGCTCCGCCGGACGCTCGGCCAGAAGTGACTCGTACACGTTGAACACCGCGTCTCGATCGCCGTCCCGGGCCAGGGTGAAGATCGGTGCCGTGGCCTGCACCACCTGACCGACTTCGGCCTGACGCTGAGTGATGATGCCGGGCGCATCGGCGATCAGCGCAGTGTAGCTCAGTTGATCTTTGGCATTGGCCAACTGCGCCTGAGCCGCGCTCAAGGCACTCTGGCTGCTGCGCAACGCCGCCTGTGCGGAATCGAATTCGCTCTGACTGGTGTAACCCTTGGGCAGCAGTTTCTGTTGGCGGACGAATGCCGCGGCGCTCTGTTTGACCCGCGCCTGCTCGGCCAGCACCTGCGCCTGGGCGGAATCGACGTTGGTCTGCAAATCCTTGGGATCGAGTTTGGCCAGCACCTGTTTGGCCGAGACACGGTCACCGACATCGACCATGCGCTGGATGATCTTGCCGCCGACCCGGAATGACAATTCGGTCTGCACCCGGGCCTGAACGTCACCGGTTAGGGTCACCGACGCCGCGAAGTCCGCGGGTTTGACCTCTTGCACAAAGACTCGCGGCAGATACTCCTGAGGCGCCTTTTTTTCGCCGCAAGCGGCGAGCAATGCAAACAGGCTCAGCAGGACCGCTGTTTTCAATCCGGGACTCGCCATGCAGACTCCTTCCTGTGTACGAACGTGCAAGTGACGATACGACTGTGAGCTTAGAACAGGGTTCAACCTTCGTCCGGGCGATATATGCATTTCTGTGCAGCAGGTATCCTGACGCGGATTTCGGCGCACCCAGGAAGGATTTTCATGCTCAAGACCCTCGCGGTGGCCAACTACCGCTCGATCAATAAACTGGTGATTCCGCTGGGTCGGCTGAACCTGATCACCGGCCCCAACGGCAGCGGCAAATCCAACCTTTACCGGGCGCTGCGACTGCTGGCGGAAACGGCTCAGGGCGGAGTGGTCAATGCGCTGGCTCGGGAAGGCGGGCTGGAATCGACCTTCTGGGCCGGGCCGGAAACCATCAGCCGGCGCATGCGCAACGGCGAAGTGCCGATCCAGTCCACCGTACGCCAAGGCGTGAAACGATTACGCCTGGGTTTTGCCGGAGAAGACTTCAGTTATTCGATTGCGCTGGGCTTGCCCGAACCGAGCCTTTCGTTCTTTTCCCTCGATCCGGAAATCAAAAAGGAGTGCCTCTGGGCCGGGCCGCTCTATCGCCCGGCCAGCCTGCTGGTGGATCGCGACGGTCCGATGATCCGCAGCCGCGACGGTCGCCGTTGGGACGTGCTGGCGCAGCACACGCCGAACTTCGACAGCCTGTTCGATCAGGTCGGCAGCCTGCGCAGTTCGCCGGAAGTGTTCCAGATGCGCGAGTTCATCCGCCGCTGGCGTTTCTACGATCACTTTCGCAGTGACGCCGACGCCCCAGTGCGCCAGCCACAACTGGGTACGCGCACGCCGGTGCTGCATCACGACGGCCGGGATCTGGCAGCGGCGTTGCGCACCATCATCGAGATCGGTGACCCCGAGGCATTGCAGACTGCGATCAGCGACGCGTTTCCCGGCGCACGGCTGAACATCGCGCCGCTGGCGGGCGGACGCTTTGCCATCGAGTTCTTTCAGGAAGGCCTGTTGCGACCATTGTCGGCGGCAGAGTTGTCGGATGGCACGTTGCGCTATCTGCTGCTGGTCGCCGCACTGCTGACGCCGCGTCCGCCTTCGCTGATGGTGCTGAACGAACCGGAAACCAGTCTGCATCCGGATCTGTTGCCGGCGCTGGCTCGGTTGATCATTCGCGCATCGCAGGAATGTCAGGTGTGGGTAGTTTCACATGCACGGCGATTGATTTCGGCGTTGCAGGAAGATGAGGAGTGCAATTGCATCGTGCTGGAAAAGACCCTCGGCCAGACGGGCGTCGTCGGGCAGAGGGTGCTGGATGAGCCGGCGTGGAACTGGCCTGATTAGCCCTGCCACTTCCCACCCTCAACAATCACGCTCTCAGGCCGGGTGTCATCACTCAGTTCTTTACGCACATATTGGTCATACAGCTTGAGCAGGTATTTCTCATCCCCCAGCCTGGCCAATTCCGCATTCACCCAGTCACGCAATTCGATATTGCCCTTTTTCACCGCAGGAGCAATCGGCGCTTCGGCACCGAGTTTTTCATCCAGCACGCGGTAACCCGGGTTCTGCTTGGCCCAGCTGAACAGCACCAGGTTGTCCTGGGCGTAGGCATCGCCACGGCCATTGGCCAGGGCTTGCAGGGACTCGGAGTTTTTCTCGAACTTCAGCAGTTTCCAGTCCGGATGGTTCTTGGTCAGCCAGATATCGGCGGTGGTTCCGGTGGTGACGATGGTGGTGCGGGTCGCCAGATCATCGAGTTTTTTCACCTCGCTGCCCTGCGGCACCAGGGCCTGCACCGCGACCTTGAGGTTCGGGTTGGTGAATTCCACCGCCTCCTTGCGCTCCGGGGTCACGGTCATGTTGGCGAGGATCAGGTCGACCTTGTCGCTTTGCAGGAACGGAATGCGGCTCGCCGGCTCAACGGCCACGAACTCGACCTTGTTTTCGTCGCCCAGCAGATCCTTGGCGAATTGCCGGCCGATGTCAGTATCGAAGCCGACATAGCGCCCGGCTTCGTTGACGAAACCGAACGGCGGTTTGTCGGTGAACACACCGACGATCAGTTTGTCCCGGGCCTTGATCTTGTCCAGATAACCCGCTGGCGCCGTGCTTTCGCTGGCGACTTTCGGCTTGGCCGGTTCTTCGGTCTTGTTGCAGCCGGCCAGCAGCGCGAGGCTGATCAGCGGCAGTGCGAATAAGGCTTTGGCAGTTTTCATGGCAGTTCCGGTTCCTTGGTTTGAATCGTTTTGGGTGAAGCCACTGAAGTCAGCGCTTCGACGTAGGAGAACTTCTCCAGGAACTGCTGCGCGCGTGCGGTTTGCGGGTTCGTAAAGAAAAGCTCGGGCAGGTTCTGTTCAAGGATGTGCCCGGCATCCATGAACACGATGCGGTCGGCCACCGCGCGGGCGAAGGCCATTTCATGGGTGACGATCAACAGGGTCATGCCTTCGCGGGCCAGGCCCTGAATCACCTCCAGCACCTCCTTGACCATCTCCGGGTCGAGGGCGGCGGTGACTTCGTCAAAAAGCATCACTCGCGGGTTCATGCACAACGAACGGACGATGGCGATGCGTTGCTGCTGGCCGCCGGAGAGCTGGCGCGGGAAGGCGTCGCGCTTGTCCAGCAGGCCGACGCGTTCGAGCAAGGCTTCAGCTTGCCGTTGCGCTTCACGGCGTTGGCGCTTCTGCACCTTGAGCGGGCCGAGCAGCAAATTGTCGAGCACGCTCATGTGCGGGAACAGGTGATAACTCTGGAACACCATGCCGATCTGCTGACGCACTTCGCGCCAGTCGGTGGCCTTGTCCAGCAGCTCGCGGCCGGCGAATTTCAGACTGCCGCCGTGAGCGACTTCCAGACCGTTGAGGCAACGCAGCAGGGTACTTTTCCCGCAGCCGCTGGGGCCGAGAATGACGATGACTTCGCCGGATTTCACTTGCAGGTCAATGCCCCTGAGCACCTGCTGTTCACCGAAGAACTTGTTGAACCCCTGAAACTCGATCAATGCACTCATGCTTGCGTCCAGCGCCGCTCCAGCACGCGCGAGGCGGCCGACAGCGGGTAGCAGATGAAAAAGAAAAACAGGAACAGCGCGCCGTAGATCAGCACCGATTCGTAGGTGCGCTCGATAATCTGCTGGCCGACCTTGATCACGTCCACCACGCCGATCAGCACCGCCAGCGAACTGGTCTTGATGATCCGCGTGTAGACGTTGATGGTCGGTGGCGTCATGCGTTTCAGCGCCTGGGGCAACAGCACATAGCCGTAGAGCTGCGCCGCGTTCAGGCCGATGGACAACCCTGCTTCACGCTGCCCGCGCGGCAACGAATGCAACGCACCACGGGCCACTTCGCCGACCTCGCTGGCGCCCCACAACGACAGCACCAGCACCGCGCACCAGAAGCTCGGCAGGCTCAGGCCGAAGAAAATCGGCAGACCGAAAAACAGCAGGTACAGCCAGACCAGCACCGGGATCGCCCGGAACAGTTCCAGATAGATCCGCAGCAGCGCGTTCAGCCACCGTACGTTGAGTGTGCGCAGCACGCCGTAGAGCACGCCGCCGACGGTACTGATGGCGATACTGAGGAACGAGATCGACAGGGTTTGCCCGGCGCCTTTGGCCAGTTGCGGCAACGACACCCAGAGCAGTTCAAGACCCGAACTGGCCATGCTGGAGCCTCCTTTCCAGGCGGCTCAACAGCAGCGACAGCGGCAGGAACAGCAGCACGCAGATCAGCGTCAGCACGGCGAGCATTTCGTAGGTCTTGTAGTA
Source organism: Pseudomonas sp. KCJK9016 (assembly GCF_046231795.1). NCBI lineage: Bacteria > Pseudomonadati > Pseudomonadota > Gammaproteobacteria > Pseudomonadales > Pseudomonadaceae > Pseudomonas > Pseudomonas sp. KCJK9016. The sequence continues at coordinate 135,968 of NZ_JBJJMM010000005.1, forward strand.
AAGCGCGATGTAGCTCTTGGTGGTGTAGAGAATCTCTGGCACCGCCACGGCCGAGACCACGGTGGTCTCCTTGAGCAGGAAAATGAAATTGGCGAACAGCGACGGCAGACTGAGAATCCCCGCTTGCGGCAGGATCACGTAGCGCAGCAACTGGCCGTGAGACAAGCCGATGGAACGACCCGATTCCAACTGCGCCTGAGGCACCGCATCGACGCCGGCGCGCAGCACTTCGGTGAGATAAGCGCCACCGAGAAAGGTCATGGTGATGATCGCCGCGGTGAATCCGGAAACCTTGATCCCCAGTGCCGGCAATGCGAAGTAGACGAAAAACAACTGGATCAACAGCGGCGTGTTGCGCGCCAGTTCCACGTACAGCCCGACCAGTTTTTGCAAGTAAGGCGTGCGGAACACCAGGATCGCCGCGTTGAGCAACGCCACCAGCAGCGAGGTGCCGATAGCAATCAAACCGACCTGCAGCGTAACGCCAACGGCTTTGAGAAACGCCGGCAACGTGCTGAGGATAAATGCGTAATCGAAAGTCATGAAACATCCTGACGCCGCTTGATAAGCGACGGTGGTGCAGTCCATGGACAGTGGGTAACTGTCCTGCAGGTACCGACTTTAAAGGTATAAAAATAAGAATTTAAATACCGTTAAAGCATATTGATATCACGCAAAAAACTAATCACCAGGTTTGCCGGGAAGAAGTAGGAAGGCTATTGTCCCCAGCGCTGTAGGACGGATCTTTTTTTCATGAAAGCCCTCCAAGGACGAACAGCGATTGGCCAGACTCCCCCCGCCGAACCCATAACAAGGAAGAGAACATGGACGTAAAAGTGCCGCAGCGACTGGATCCGCAAGACATCGTGAAATTGTTGGTGGCGTTGCGCCGGGCGTTGAAGGCCGAGGTGGCCTGAACTTACCCCCTTGCCCGCACACACAAAAACGCCGATGACCATCACTGGCCATCGGCGTTTTCACACCTGAAGGGGTTGTGTTGCTGCGTCAGATCAGAACGCCGGCAATACCGCGCCGTTGTACTTCTTCTCGATGAACGCTTTGACTTCCGGGCTGGTCAGGGCAGCGGCCAGTTTCTTGATGGCGTCGCTGTTCTTGTTGTCCTCACGGGCGACCAGGAAGTTCACGTAAGGCGAATCCGCGCCTTCGATCACCAGGGCGTCCTTGGTCGGGTTCAACTTGGCTTCCAGCGCGTAGTTGGTGTTGATCATGTCCAGATCGACTTCTTTCAGAACACGCGGCAGCAGGGCCGACTCCAGTTCCTTGAATTTGAAGTTGTGCGGGTTCTTGGCGATGTCTTTCGGCGTGGCCAAGGCGTTTTTCGGATCTTTCAGTTCGATCAGGCCGGCCTTCTGCAGCAGGATCAGCGCACGACCGCTGTTGCTGCCTTCGTTCGGAATGGCGATGGTGGCGCCGTCCGGCAGTTCGGCCAGGGTCTTGTACTTGCTCGAGTAGCCGCCGAAGGGTTCAACGTGCACGCCCTGCACGGTCACCAGGTACTTGGCCTTGTCGTCCTTGTATTTGCCCTGGTTGAAGCTGTTCAGGTACGGCAGGGTCTGGAAGTAGTTGGCATCCAGACGCTTCTCGCCCACCTGCACGTTCGGCTGTACGTAGTCGGTGAAGACTTTGATTTCCAGATCCACGCCTTCTTTGGCGAGGGTCGGTTTGATCAGCTCGAGGATCTCGGCATGGGGAACCGGGGTCGCGGCAACCACCAGTTTTTCGCCGGCCTGGGCCAGGGAAGCAGTCAGAGCAGCCGCCAATGCGGTAAACAACAGAACCTTTTTCATGCAGTGTCCTTAGTCGAAAATCACGGTCGTCATCGACGACGGCATCAATACGTGTGCCAGCGATGTGCTACTGCTGGCGTGAGTCGGACAATACCGGGATTTTTTATTCCCGGACAATAACGTTTATTCAGCTTCATATTCCATTTTGTTCATATTGAACAAAATGGTTACAACGCCTCGCTCAGGCCCAGCAGCAATGCTTTCAGTGCCTTACGTTCCTCGGCAGACCCTTTGGCGCTGATGCTCGCCACCTGACGTTCGATCTGAACCAGCGACCCAGACACCTCGGGCAGGTTCAGGTGTTCCGGCAGGATTTCATCACCGGTGCTCACCAGCAGCGCAAAGTGAATGACGTTTTCCAGCTCCCGGGTGTTGCCCGGCCAGCTGTGCTGCTCCAGCACCTCCTGCGCCGCTTCGCTGATCAGCGGCACCGGTAGATCCAGGCGCTGGCTGTAGATGCCGAGGAAGTACTCGGCCAGCGGCAGAATATCGCCAACCCGCGCGCGCAACGCCGGCAGTTCCAGATGCCCTTCGCTGAGATAGTGATAGAGCCGCTCGTGGAATTTCCCCGCCGCCACCGCTTGCGCAAGATCGATGCTGGTCGCCGCCACCAGGCGCACATCCACCGGGCTCGGCTGATGGGCACCGACCCGGGTGACTTCGTGGTTTTCCAGCGCAGCGAGCAACTTGATCTGGATCGGTAACGGCAGGTCGCCGATTTCATCCAGGTACAAAGTGCCGCCGTTGGCGGAGCCAAACCAGCCGGCGCGGCTGCTGGCCGAACCGCTGTAGCTGCCGGCGGCGTAGCCGAACAATTCGGCATCGGCGTAAGTCGGGCTGATCGCTCCGCAGTTGACCGAGACGAACAATCCGCTGCGATCACTGGCGCGGTGGATATGCCGGGCGAGCAATTCCTTGCCGGTGCCGGTCTCACCGCGAATCAACACCGAGATCGAGCGCGGTGCGAGTCGGGCCATTTCCTCGCGCAATTGGCGCGAGCGTGGATCGACGAACACCAGCGCCTTGGCGCGAATGCTCAGGGGGCTTTTTTCCGCATCGGGAAAGGTCAGCAACGGCTGACCGAAGGTTTCGAAACTCATGGCAGACTCCCGCCCCAAATCGCCGGGAGACGGGGGCGCTGAAAAAATAAAAATGCTCAGGCGAGGCGCCGGGCGTGGTGTTCCATGCGGTTTTGCAGGCGATACAGATACGCGAATCCCTGCTCCCAGCGCTGATGCCCGGACTTCACGTTGATGTGGCCGGCGCCCGCAAGAATCCCTGCCTCGGCGCCCCAGTTGCGTGCCAGTTCCAGCGCACGGGGCGCGCTGACGGCAGCGTCGTTGTCGGAGCTGACAACCTGGCTCGGAAACGGTAGCAGGTCGGTCGGAATCGGAGCAAAATTGCGCAGGGCCGGCACGCAGGCCGGGCGCTCCACATCTGCTGGCGCAACCAGCAATGCGCCGTGAACCTGGCGCAACTGCTGTAACGGCGCGGTGGCCGCCCAATGTGCCACGGTAATGCAACCCAGGCTGTGAGCAATCAGGATCACCGGCGTGCTGTCGGCGGCAATCGCCTCGGCCAGCGCGGCAACCCAGTCTTCACGACGCGGCGTCAGCCAGTCGGCCTGCTCCACCCGCGCGCTGTTCGGCAGGCTGTTCTGCCAGTGGCTTTGCCAATGATCTTCTGGCGATCCTTGCCAGCCCGGCACAATCAGATAGCGGATTGATTCGTTGCGCATGGGGGAGCTCTCCTGCGTCGTGTCTGTTCCTGATCGAGTATAGGGACGGTATTTATATTCGTTAAGGAATAAGAAGCTATTTATTAAGACCTGAAATGAATATAAAGTCTCAAACAAAAAAGGGGCCGCACCCTGCCAAGGAGACGGCCCCGGAAAAACGTGAAACCCTTATCGTGCAGTGATCACCGACAGCTTGGTGATGCCCGCCCGCTCAATCGATGCCATGGCTCGCGCCACTTCGCCGTAATTCACCCCGTCGTCCGCCTGCAATTGCACGCGCACTTCCGGGTCCTTGGCCTTGGCCGACTTGAGGTTGAACTCCAGCAGGTCCGGCTGGATTTCGTCCTTGTTGATAAACAGTTTTCCAGAACCGTCGATGCTCACCACCAACGGGTCTTTCTGCTCGACCGGCGCCACTGCTTCAGTCTTCGGCAGGTTGATCGGTATCGCGTTGGTCAGCAGCGGCGCGGTGACGATGAACACCACCAGCAGCACCAGCATCACGTCCACCAGTGGCGTCACGTTGATCTCGCTCAGCACCTCGTCGCTGTCTTGCGTGGAGAAGGCCATATCAAGAGGCCTCCTTCACTTTTGTAGCGTTGCCCTGGGCCGCAGCCTTGTGCGCGGTCGGGTGGATCAGCACGCGGAACGCGCTCTTTTGCGCCAGGCTGTAGAAGTCATGGGCAAAGTCGTCCAGGTCCGCCGCCGTCAGTTTCAGACGACGCAAAAAGTAGTTGTAAACCAGCACCGCCGGCACCGCGACCGCAATCCCCACACCGGTGGCGACCAGCGCTGCACCGATGGGACCGGCCACCGTTTCGAGGCTCGCCGAGCCCGCCGCGCTGATGCCTTTCAACGCTTCCATGATTCCCCACACCGTGCCGAACAGGCCAATGAATGGCGAGGTGCTGCCAATACTCGCAACCACCGCCAGACCGGTTTCCAGCGAACGGCGCTCGCGGACGATCTGCTGGCGCAAGGCACGTTCGAGGCGGTCCTGATGGTTGATCGCCTGGCTCAGGTCATTGGCCTGCGGCGCCTCGCCCACCTGAATCGCCGCGTAACCGGCCTGCGCCACCCGCGCTGCCGCGCCGGGCTGGGTTTCGCTCAACTCGGCGGCGGAGTCCAGACTCGACGCCGCCCAGAAGCGTTTGTGAAATTTACGGTCCTGCGCCTTCAACCGACCGAACTGCACAGCCTTGAGCAATGCCAGGCCCCAGGTGGCGACAGAGAAGACCACCAGCAGCCAGATCACCGCGCTTTCGATGGATTCCAGTGGAGATGCCAGTAACGTCATGATGTGTTCCCTCGTGTAAACGTTTCGCGCGAATTTGGTTTCGGTTTAGTGAATCTTGAAATCGATGGGCACGCTGACCCAGCCGTCCTGGGCGACATCACCCTGCTTGGCCGGCACAAAGCTCCAGCGCTTCACGGCATCCAGCGCCGCGTCGTCGAGCTGTTGCCGGCCACTGCTTTTCTGAATCTGGATCTCGCCCGGTTTGCCACTGGCCAATACATGCACCCGCAGCAGCACCGTGCCTTCCCAGCCGCGACGCTGGGCCAGTGACGGATACTCCGGCGCCGGGTTCTTCAGGTACGCGGCGTTGGCCGAGGCCGGTGTCACCGGAGCAGGTGCCGGTGGTGCAGGTGGCGCTGGCGTGGCGACCGGGGCTGCCGGTTGTGGCGGAGCCGGTGGCTGTTCGACCGCTTTGGGCGCAGGCTTCGGTACCGGTTTGGCGACCGGTTTCGGCTTGGGAATCGGCTTCGGTTTGGGTGGTGGCTTGGTTGCCAATTCGTCTTCCACCGGCGGCGGAGGCTCGACCACAGGTGCCGGTGGCGGCGGCACAACCACAGGCGGCGCCGGGGGGGCCGGACGCGAAAACTCTATGGTCATCGGTGGAATTTCCGGCGGCACGATCGGCAGCGCCGGCGTCGGATGCTGGTTGATCCAGTAAATCACCGCGCCATGCACTACCAGCGCCAGAACGCCGAGCAGTATCGTTTCGCGGCGGTTCAGAATGCCCTTGGGCGCCCGCTGCAAACGCTGCTGCCCCAACGGCAAGCGATGGGGCCGGCCGAGATCGACCAACTCGCCGCTCGGCGCCTGGCGCCATAGCACCTCCTGTGCACTGGCGGCGGTCTGGACATTACCCATTGATTGACTCCCTGCGGTCTCTTTGCGTTTTTTCGCGTAGCCGATTCGCCGCTTGTTGAATCCCCCACGGCGTGATCGATGGGTCAATCATTGGGCTGGATGCTTATCTCCGAAAGTAATCTTTCATGTTATGAATAGACGATTATGGAATATAAGAAACGATCATTTCCGCCAAAGCCTCGGCCCGCAAGGCTTTCAGCGATTGGCCGGAATCGACATGCTTTCCCGGCATAAAAAGTATTCGTTCAAGGCATCGAGTTATCGATGAACCGGCGCCGACGGACAGCAAGGTGACAGGTAACAAACTTTTCAAAGGACAAACAAAAAAGCCGATACATGTTTAATGCATCGGCTTTTTCTTCACAGATTTTCTTATTGCCTCACACACTCTCCGGCCAGAACGAGCCGATACCACCAAGTGGGTGAACGAACTCGCCGCGTAAACGCACCCGTCCAACGAGTTTGCAACGGGCACCATTCAAGTCGCGCACAACTTGATTCGAATTTAAACAGCCTTGATAACTAACGACTGGCACTGGTCTGCTGCACCCCGATGGCCGGCGCAATCACTGCCGTCTCCGAACGCGGCGTCCCTGCCGGCACCCAGTCATAACTTACAGGCAGAGCCCGATAGACCCAGTTGCTGATCGCGTCGCTGCCCGGTGCCTTGCCCAGATAGGGGCTGACGTATTCCCAGACATTTTCACCGCTGGCCGTCACCTGGAAAAACCGTCCGTTCATGCCCTCGTCGATCAGCGTGTTGCCATTGGGCAAGCGCCGCGCGCTGCTGATGAACGAGCTATAGAACGCCCATCCCGGCTGCTTCGAATTGGCCGCGCTGTACTGCCAGACGATTTCATTTTTCACCGGGTCGATCTCCAGCACCCGCGAGCCGGAAATCAGACCCAGCGTGACGTTCGGATAGCCCGCCGAACCCTGATTGTCGAACACCAGCAGATTGCCGGCGCCGGGCAATCCCGCCGGGATGATATGCGCATCGTGCTGACCGACGAACTGGTCCACCGGGCGCGGTATTTTCTGCGCGGTTTTCGGGTTGGCCAGCGGCAGGTTCGGCCCCAGGCGCCACACCACTTTGCCGCTGTGCTTGTCGATGATCGCGATGAAATTGGCGTTGCGAGAATCGAGCAGCAGGTTGTCGGGATTGAAGCGTTTGTCGCCGGCATCGAACCACTTGTTCGGCCCGACCAGGCTGAGGTTGTTGATGTGCAGGTAATCCGGATTTTCGCTGGCACGCACCAGCTTCAATTGCTCGGCAGTGAAACCGAATTCGTTCAAGTGATCCGACGCCAGCCACTGCCATTTCACCTCGCCCGTGGGGCTGACTTCGTAGATCGCATCGTCGATCACCTCGGGTACTTTGAAGCCTTTTACCTTGTGCACTTTGTTCGCCAGCACCACGGTGTTGCCGTTGCTCAGGCGACGCTGATCGTGATGCTGTTGCGCAGCACCACCGGGCGCCTTGTCGCCCCATTGCCAGATGACTTTGCCGTTCCAGTCCAGCTCGCCGACGCTCTGATTGCCGAGGCCGTTGCCGGCGGAACCGAGCTTGCCCGGATCCTTGTCACTCAGTTGCAGCAACACATGACCGCGCTCACCGCCGACCAGTTGCGGATCGATGATTGCCGAGGGGAATCCCGCCTGCGGCCAGTTCTTCACCTCATTGCCGTTCATGTCGATCAGGTGCGTCTGCTTGTCGGCACCGCTGAAGATCACATATTGATTGAAGGCCCTGGCCGGGTCGTAACGGGTGACGCCGGTAGGGTAGACGCTGGGCGCGGCGAGCGCTCCGGCACTGAGCACTGCGCCGGACAGCAACACCGGTAAAGCGGTTTTGATGCGCAACATGATGCAGCTCCTTGAAGGATCGATCAGAAGTCGTAGCGACCGGTGACGCCGAGGGTGCGCGGCGTGCCGAGCAGGCCTTCATAACCACCGTTTCCGCCGGTCCACAGCGTCGTGTAGTAGGTTTTGTCGAAGGCGTTTTTCAGCCACAGCGAGACGTCCCACTGACCCTGATTGAAATCGCCGCGCAGGCCGGTGGAGAGGTTGACCACCGCGTAACTCGGGATCTGGCCGTAGTCGGAATCCTCGACCGTGCCGACTGCCTTGGAGCGGAACGCATAGCTGGCCGTGACATACGGTTGCAGGCCGTTGGCCAGATTCCATTCGTACTTGCCGTTGGCGTTGCCGATCCACTTCGAGGCGCCGACGACCTGATGACCACTGAGGTCGCAAGAGGCCGGAGCCCCCGGCGCCAGACTGACTTCCGGTGGGCACGGCGCATCCTTGTACGAGAGGTAGCTGACATCGTTGAACGAGCCGTTGAAGTTCAACGTCAGGCCGCGCAGCGGGAGAACGGTGCTTTCGAACTCCACACCACGGGAGCGCACTGAACCGGCGTTGGTCAGGTACTGCACGCGGTTGACGTCATCGTAGGCATTGGTCTGGTAGGCGTTGACCTGGGTCCAGAACAGGTTGGCGTTGAGCTGCAGGCGGCGGTCCCACAAAGTGCTCTTGAAGCCGAGTTCGGCGTTGTTGGCGCGCTCGGTGCCGATCAGCAGCGAATCGGCGCCGGCAGTCGGGGCCGAACCGACCACGAGGTTGACTCCGCCGGATTTTTCACCGTGGGACAGTGTGGCGTAGCCGAGCAGATCATCGGTGATGCGATAGCTGAGATTGAGCAATCCGGACGGGCTGGAGCTGTACTGATTCAGATCACCGGAATCATAGGCGCCGGTCCGGCCGCGTCGCGCGGTGGCAGCAGCGCCGGTGACCGTAGCGCCACCGACCGGCGCGTCGCGACTGACCCAAGCGTTCTTCTCTTCATAGGTGCCACGCAAGCCGGCGGTGAAATCCAGGCGCGGGGTGAGGTGCCAGGTGCCTTGGGCGAAAAGCGCAAAACTGTCGGTCTTGATGTGGCCGCGACCGACGCTGCCGACATTGGCCAGGGCACCCCGTGGCGTGCCGTTCCAGATGTCGGCCTGCGGGCCGTAATAAGCGAAGGATTTGTTGTCCAGGTCCGAGCCGAAGTAGTACGCGCCGAGCACGTAATCGAAGAACTCGCCCTTGGGCGACGCCAGGCGAAATTCCTGGGAATACTGCTTGTCCTCTACCGAAACACCGGCGTTGTAGGTCGCCGCGACATTGAGACCGTCGTCGTTGGCCGGGGTGAAATTCCAGTAGCGGTAGGAACTGATCGAGGTCAGGGTGAAGTCGCTTGGCAGCGTCCAGTTGGCTTCCACCGAGGTGCCACCCTGATGCACGGTGACATGCTGGTCATTGTCCAGATTGACCTTGCGGTGCGATCCGTTGACCAGCGTCGCACCGGCAGCATTGGCCCGGGACTGGTAGAGATTGACGCCGTTGATGGTCGGCCCGGTGTTGTACAGCACGCGAGTACCGGCGCTGGAATCTTCTTCGTTGTAGTCACCGATCCAGCGCAGATTGAAGTTCTCGTTGGGCTTGAACAACAGCTGCGCCCGGAAGCCGTCGCGGGAACCGCCGTTCAGGTCATGGCCGTTGAATTCGTTTTTGATGTCGCCGTCGCTGCGGGTGCGATAAGCGGAAATGCGCCCGGCCAACTGATCGTTGAGCGGCCCGGAAAGCGTGCCCTTGGTCTGGAAGTAACCGTCCTCGCCGACCGAGGTCTCGATGCTGCGCTCCGGGGTGAAACTCGGCGCCCGGGTACTGATGTTGATCACCCCGGCAGTGGTGTTCTTGCCGAACAACGTCCCTTGCGGCCCGCGCAGGACTTCAAGCTGTTCGATGTCCATCAGATCGAACACCGCCATCCCCGGACGGCCCAGATAAACGTTGTCGATGTACAGCCCGACACTGCCTTCCAGGCCATCGCTGGCCGGGTTGTTGCCCAGGCCGCGGATCGACACGCTGGACTGGCGCGCATGCATGTAGGCAACGTTGACGCTGGGCACCAGTTGCTGCAGATCCTGGATGCGATAGACCCGCTGCGTCTCCAGAGTCTGGCCGCTGACCACACTCATCGGCGTCGGCACGTCCTGAGAACTTTCTTCGCGACGGCGGGTGGTGACGGTCACGGTTTCCAGTTGCGAAGTGGCGGTGGCGCTTTTGCCTGCCGGTGCCTGGACAGAGGCTTGGGCTTCATCGGCGTACCCCTGATTCCAGCTCGCGCTCCCTGCCAGCAACAGGGCCATGGGCAGACGTTTGAGCCGTCGTGGCGGCGGCGGTGAAGCGAGGTTCAACGGACTCATGAGGCTGCTCCTGGTCAAAAAACACGCAGACATCTTCTGCTCCGCATATTCTTTTAAGTTATTTATTTATGTTTTTACAAAGATTTACTGCATAAGAGATTGCCTTTATAAGGAGTCGACCTAATGCATATCCAATGCATTTCCCGGATATTTTTTATGTGAAAAATGCATATCGACTTGCGCCAACTCCGCCACTTCATCGCCCTTGCCGAACAACGCAGCTTCGTCGCCGGCGCGCAGGCGGTGAACCTGTCGCAGTCAGCGTTCAGCCGCAGTATCCAGGCGCTGGAACACAGCGTCGGCTGCCAGTTGGTGGATCGCGGACGCAAGGATTTACCGCCGACCAAACAGGGTCAGGTGCTGCTCGAACATGCACGGCGACTGGTCAGCGGGGCACAACAGATGGCCAACGAGATCAGCCAGTTCAACGGCCTGGAGGCAGGAGAGCTGCGCTTCGGTTGCGGCCCGGCGCCGGCAGCCGGTTTGATCCCCCGAGCCATCGGCGCCTTCATCGGTCGCTACCCAAAAGCGCGCGTGCAATTTCAGGTCGATGACTGGCAAAGCCTGAGCAAAAGATTGCTGAGCGAAGAGTTCGAATTCTTTGTCGCCGACACCCGGCATTTCGAGGCGGATCCGGATTACCTCACACACCGGCTGCGGCCACGCAAATGGCATTTCTGCTGCCGTGCCGGGCATCCGCTGACCGATCTGGATCAGGTCACGGCAGAACAATTGATGAGTTATCCACTGGCCGTGAGCATTCGTCCGCCGAACCTGCGCAAGGTCATCGTCGACCTCAGTGGCCGGCCCGATTTCATCCCGAACGTGGAGTGTGAAAACAGCGCCAGCCTGCTAGGCGTTGTGCTGCGCTCCGATGCGATCGGCATCGTCGGTGCCTATTCGGATGCGCTGCATCAGGCACGGGGCGAACTGGTGTGTTTGAAAATCGAGGGGTTGGCGGAGGATCTCGAGGAGCTGTACACCCGTTACGGAATTGTCAGCCGCGCCGGGTATCGGCTGTCGCCTCTGGCCGAGGCGATGATCGAACAGATCAAGACAATTGATGCGGTGGAAGAGGAGGTGTGTTCACTGGCGAACCTCGCCGTCTGAGTTCATGCGTTTCATGCATCACACGCATTCCCCGAATGCACTTGCCGAACACCGTCTCCGAAAGCGAAAAAACTCACCTGTCTTTCTGACCGGTGAACCCTATGTCCAACCCGCAAAACTCCGTGCGCAACGTGCTGTACATCATGTGCGATCAACTGCGCCGCGACTATCTGTCGTGCTACGGCCACCCGCACCTGCACACTCCGAACATCGATCGCCTGGCCGCTGCCGGCGTGCGTTTCAGCCGTGCCTACACCCAAGGCACGATCTGCGGACCGTCGCGGATGTCGGCCTACACCGGGCGCTACGTCAGCAGTCATCAAGTGGCGTGGAACGCCGTGCCGTTGCCGCTGGAAGAAATGACCATCGGCGACTACCTGCGCCCCCACGGCATTCGTACTGCCCTGGTCGGCAAGACCCACGCCACGGCCAACGTGGATGCCTTGCAGCGGTTGGCGATCAACCCTGAAAGCGAGCAGGCCGAGGTGTTGAACGAAGTCGGCTTCGAGCCGTACTTCCGTCACGACGGCATCTTCCCCGACGACCCGCTGTTCGACGACAAACGCGACTCTGCGCCGTACACCCATTACCTGCGCGAACAGGGTTTCGCAGGGCGCAACCCCTGGCACGACTGGGCCAACGCAGCCGAAGGCGACAACGGCGAAATCCTCAGCGGCTGGCACATGCGCAATGCCCATCTGCCGGCGCGAATTCCCGAGCAACATTCAGAGACTGTCTACACTACAAATCGGGCCATCGACTTCATCAGTGAGCAAGGTGAAAAACCATGGTTTTTACACCTGTCCTATATCAAACCCCATTGGCCCTATATCGTACCGTCTCCGTACCACACTTTGTACAGTACGAAATCGATTCTCGAACCGGTCCGAAATGCCTCTCCAAGCGACCATCCCGTCTATCAGGCCTTTTGCCAGCATGAGGAAAGCCTGAACTTCTCCAAAGACCCGGTACGACTGAACGTAATCCCGACGTACATGGGCCTGGTCAAACAGGTGGATGATCAGTTGGGGCGGCTGTTCGATTTCCTGCAAAGCAACGGACGCTGGGACGACACCTTGATCGTGTTTACCAGCGATCACGGTGACTTCCTGGGCGACCACTGGCTGGGCGAGAAAGAATTTTTGCTGGAGCAGGCGGTGGGCGTTCCCTTGATCGTGCGCGATCCGCGTGCAGCGGCGGACGTCACACGGGGCACAGTGGACGAGCGTCTGGCGGAAACCATCGACGGTGTACCGACATTTCTCGAAGCGTTGGGGGTCGGGGGCGCCGAGCATCGACTGGAAGGTCGCTCATTGATTCCACTGCTGCACGGCGAAAAACCTGACTGGCGCCGCTATGCGATCAGCGAATACGACTACGCCTTCCAGGCCCCGGCGCGGGAGCGACTGGGCCGGCCGATCGACCGTTGCCGTATGACCATGGTGCGCAGCGAGCGCTGGAAATACCTGGCGTACGATGGCTTCCGGCCGCAGCTTTTCGATCTGTTGAATGACCCGCTGGAGCTGCAGGATCTGGGCGCGGACCCGGCGTATGCGGCGGTGCGCGAGGAGCATGCGGGGTATCTGTTCGAGTGGGTGCGCGGACTGAAGCGGCGTACCACCATCAGTCATCAGGAGATTGATTTGCGTGGGCAGCGGTTTCGTTATGGGGAGCCGGAGACCGAGAAGCTCGTTCAGATTGGCGTGTGGTGATTGAAAGCATCGCTGGCAAGCCAGCTCCCACAGGATTTGCGTACACCGCCGACTTGTGGGAGCGAACCTGCTTACGATGTGGCCTGATCAGCCGCCGATGATTTCAGCACCTTTTATGGTCTGGCTACGCTGCCCATTCGCCCCGACCGGCACTTCCCCCTTGAGCGTCACCCGACGCACCACCCGATCCTGGGTCCCGTAATCATCAATCGCATAGTGCTGCGTCGAACGGTTATCCCAGATCGCCACATCACCGGCCTTCCAGCGCCAGCGCACGATGTTCTCCTGACGGATCACATGGCTCTGCAACAGGCCAAACAAATGCGCCGAATCGGCCTGGGAATAACCCTTGATGCGTTTGACGAAATGTCCCAGCAGCAAGCTTTTTTCGCCGCTGATCGGATGTACGCGCACCACCGGATGCTCGGTCTCGTAGACGGTCGAGGTGAAGATCTTGCGATAGCGCTCCAGCTTCTCCGCCGACACATCCGGTTTCACGGCAGCATAGTCGTATTCGTTGCTGTGCACGGCCACCAGTTTGTCCGCCAGATCGCGCAATTCGCTCGGCAGTTCGTTGTACGCCGTCGCAGTGTTGGCCCAGAGGGTATCGCCACCGAATGCCGGAGCCACCACCGAGCGCAGGATCGAGGCTTTCGGGTAGGCATCGACGAAGGTCACGTCGGTGTGCCAGGAGTTAGCGCGCTGCCCTTCGGCGCCGTCCAGTTCCAGCACATAACGGGTACCCTCGCGGGACGGCACGGTAGGGTGCGCTACCGGCTCGCCGAGCAGATGGGCGAAGGCTTCCTGGCGCTGATCGTCGAGCTGGGTCTGCTCGCGAAAGAACACGACTTTGTACTGGACCAGCGCCTGTTGAATGGCTTCAACCGTTGCGGCATCCAGCTCACCGGACAGTTGCACGCCACGGATTTCAGCGCCGATACGGCCGGCCACCGGATGAATGTCCAGCGCCTGGACAACGGGTTTTACAGCGAGTGCGGCATTGCTCATGGGTAGACCCTCATCGACTGCTTGCGGTTGGACGGCAACGAAACAACGCTCTATCAATATTCCATTTATATCTAATAGATATTGACATGCTTCGTTGACGGAATAAGAGCTTGCATTTAAAACCTCAGTCAGCCTTCGTCGCAAATGCCTTCGAGCTATTTTTAGGATGCCGGAAAAGCATATGGATCTTCGCCAGTTGCGCTACTTCATCGCCCTTAACGAACACCGCAGTTTTGTCCGTGCGGCCGACGCCATGGGCATCACTCAACCGGCGTTCAGCCGCAGCATTCAAGGGTTGGAGCAGGAGTTCGGCTGTGTGCTGGTGGATCGTGGCAACAAGGATCTGCGCCCCACACCCGAAGGCCAGGTGGTGCTGCAGCACGCCCTGACGCTGGTGCAAGGCGCTGCGTTGCTCAGCGCCGAAGTGACGCAGATGACCAAACTCGATGCCGGTGAACTGCACTTCGGTTGCGGTCCCGCGCCAGCCGTCAAACTGGTGCCGGACGCGGTGGCGCAATTCATCAATGCGCACCCGAAAGTGCGCACCTGTTTTCAGGTGGATAACTGGGAAAAACTCAGCCGCGCCCTGAGCCGCGAGGAGATCGAATTCTTCATTGCCGACATCCGCCATTTCGAGTCCGACCCGAACTTTCAGACTCGACCGTTGACACCCAAGCGCGGGGTGTTCTTCTGCCGGCCGGGGCATCCGCTGCTGGCCAAGGAAAGCCTGTCGACCAACGACATGTTCGACTACCCGCTGGCGACCACGCTGATTCCGCCGGGCATTCGCAAATTGCTGGCGAATCTCAGCGGCCGGATCGATTTCTCACCGACCATCGAAACCGAGCATTTCCCGGCACTGGTGAAAGTGGTGCTGCAATCCAACGCGATCGGCGTGGGTACTGAAGAAGCGTTTGTCGAGGACATTGCCCAGGGCTCGCTGGCACTGCTGCACTGGCGCAATCTGCCGCAGAACCTGGAGAGCATGAATGCGCGGTGCGGGATTGTGAGCCGCACGGGATTCCGGCTTTCCCCGGCGGCACGGGCGATGATCGAGACGCTGCTGGCGGTGGATAAACAGGAGATCGGCGTCGCGGTTTGAGGGCCATTCCCACGCTTTGCGCGGGAATGACCCCGTTTCTCAGAGCTTCGCAGCCGCCAGCTCAGGCGCCACCCACTCAGTCACCTTGAACGGCTTGCGAATCAGCTTCTGCTGCGCCGCCAGATCCACCTTGCCCTGCAGGTTTTCAAGGAACAGCGGGTCCAGTGTCGAGGGGAATACTTCGCTCAGATTCTGATCCTTCAGATCCTGGGTGAGGATCACCGGTGGATAACTCGCCAGACCCGACACAAGCTGCACGTAAGCGTCCTTGTTGCTGTCCTGAGTCAGCCACTCCACTGCCTGTTGCTGCGCTTTGAGCAGCTTCGCTACCGCTTCCGGGTGCCCGTCGACAAACTTGCCGGTGCCCACCAGCACCGACTGCACACTGCCGGCGCCGCCGAGATCCTTAGTGTTCAGGGGCAGCTCGGCCAGGCCCTTGGCCTGCAATGCTGTCAGCCCGGAACTGCCCCACGACGCATCGATCTGCTTCGCCGCCAGCGCGGCAACCGCTGCGTTGAAATCAAGGTTGATCACCTTCACGTCCTTCTCGCTCAGGCCCACGCTGGCCAACGCGGCATCGAATGACAACTGGGTCGCGGTGCCCCTGAAGATCGCCACGCGCTTGCCCTTGAGATCCTGCAACGTCTTGATCCCCGAACCCGGCACTACGCCGAGGTATTGCTTCACACCCCGGGCGCTGGCGCTGAGCAAGCGCGTATCCAGTCCGTTGGACTTGCCGATGATGGCCGCCAGATCCCCCAGATAAGCGAGATCTACCTGGCCGTTGGCGAACGCCTCGTTGATCACCGGGCCGGCGCCCTTGAAGAAGCTCCACTGAATCTTGATGCCCTGATCGGCGAAGGCCTTTTCGAAGATCTGCTGATCGCGCAGCACGTCCACGATGCCCCCGCCGCTGTGTTGAGTACCCGCACTCAGATCAGGCACGGCAATCCTGATTTCCTTGAGTTCGTCGGCCTGGGCAGAGAACGCCAGCAGGCCCGCCAGTGCCGGCGCGGCAAACAGACTGATGACACGTTTGAAGGGAAGGTTCATGGGTGCGGCTCCTGATCACGGCGTGCATTGAGGAGCCGAAAGTAGGCGTAATTCGGATCAGCACTTAAATACTTAAAAAGAACATTTTTATAGCTTTTAAAGCTAAACCAGCAAAGTCGGGACGTGCAGAGCGATATGCATGGAGAGCATCAAAAATATTCTTCGAATGCATTGGATGCGTGCAGGGCTGGAGGCCTTAAATGGCGCTGCTTATCTCCAAAATGATTATTTTTCAATTCACTTATAACGATAAGTTCACAGCTAATTCCGCTGACACGATCCAACCCGACAACGGAGGTCACCATGGCCCGTGAATCCCTGCTCAGCCTGCCACTGGCCGCACCGCCGTTGAAAAACCGGCGCGCCTGGCCAAGCCTGAGCCATCGCGTTTTACCCTGGATATTGCCGCTGGGACTGTTTGTCCTGTGGTGGCTGGCGGCGCGCAATCAATGGATGAGCGAACAGATCCTCCCCGCGCCGTCGCTGGTGTGGAACAGCGCGGTCGAGTTGTCCCGGGGCGAACTGTGGAGTCACTTATGGATCAGCCTGCAACGGTTGTTCTGGGGTCTGTTGGCGGGCGTCTCCGCCGGTGCGGTGCTCGGCGCGGCGCTGGGTTTCAGCCGTCGTCTCGAACGCCTGATCTTCCCGACCTTTGCCGGCCTGGCCCAGGTGCCGACACTGGCGTGGGTTCCGCTGTTCATGGTGTTTTTCGGCATCGGAGAAACGCTGAAACTGGTGGTACTGGTCAAGGCCATCGTGGTGCCGGTGACCCTGCACACTTTGGTCGGCGTGCGGGACTCGCAGCCGAAACTGCGCGAAGCCGCCGCCGTGTTGCGTCTGCCGTCACACTTGCTGATCCGTCGACTGGTGTTGCCCGCTGCTCTCCCCGCATTCATGGCCGGCGTGCGTCTGGCGCTGGCCGCTGGCTGGACTTCGCTGCTCGCCGTTGAGCTGCTGGCCTCCAGCGAGGGCATCGGCTACCTGATGGTCTGGGCACGGCAGTTGTTCATGCTCGATATCGTGTTCGTGTGCATTGTCGTGATCGGTCTGATCGGCGTGGCAATGGATCGCGGCATCGGCCTGCTGGACAAAAAACTGGTGCACTGGCCGCACCCGGCCACGGCGGAGATTCGTCGCGGCCCACATTATGACGGCTGGCAGCGCGTGCAGCCGTGGCTGTTGCCGCTGGGGTTGTTTGCGCTTTGGCAACTGGCAGTCGATCAGCAGTGGGTCGACGCCAACATTCTGGTCAGCCCGTTGACCGTGCTGGAGACCACGAAGCAAGGCCTGCTCGACGGCACGTTGATCAGCGGCATGGCCCTGAGCCTGGGCCGCACCCTCGGTGGCTTGCTGCTGGGTGGTGGGTTCGGCTTTACGCTGGGCCTGTTGTTGGGGCTCTCGCGCACCAGCGAACGTGTGTTCGGCCCGACCCTCGCCGCGTTGCGCCAGATTGCGATTTTCGCCTGGGTGCCGCTGCTCACCGCGTGGTTCGGTCTGGGCGAACTGGCGAAGTGGGTTTTCGTGGCCCTTGCCGCCTTTTTCCCACTGTTCATCGCCACCCAGCGCAGCGTCGCCAACCTTTCGCCGCAACTCAACGAAGCCGCGCAGGTGCTGCGCCTGAGCCTCGGCCAGCGCCTGCGTCGACTGGTGCTGCCGGGCGCGGCGCCGGGGATTTTCGCCGGCCTCAGATTGAGCCTGATCTACGCCTGGCTCGGCACCATCGGCGCCGAATACTTCATGCCCTCCAACGGTGGTATCGGCAGCCAGATGATCGGCGCCCAACAACTGCTGCGCATGGACCTGATCATGGCCGGGATGCTGCTGGTCGGCCTCACCGGCGCCCTGCTCAACCTCATTGGCCAACGCCTGGAAATCCGCGCCACCCGCTGGAGACACGCATGAACGCACCGATTGTCAGCTTCTCTCACGTAGGCAAATCCTTCGACGTCGACGGTTTCGAACTGGAGGCCATTCGCGAATTCAACCTCGACATCGCCGAGGGCGAATTCATCGCCATCGTCGGCTCCAGCGGCTGCGGCAAGTCCACCTTGCTGCGCTTGCTGGTGGGTCTGGACACACAGTTTCGTGGGCAGATCACGGTCGATGGCAAAGCCGTCAGCGGCATTGGCGGCGAACGCGGGATCGTGTTTCAGGAACATCGTTTGTTCCCGTGGCTGACCGTGGCCGACAACATCGGCCTGGGCCTGGTGAACGAACCGCTGAGCACCGCTGAAAAGCAGCAACGCATCAACGATTTCATCGAGCTGGTGGGTCTGCGCGACTTCACCCGCGCCTATCCGCATCAACTCTCCGGCGGCATGGCCCAGCGCGTGGCGATCGCTCGCGGGCTGGTGGCAAGCCCGCGGATCTTGCTGCTCGACGAACCCTTCGGTGCCCTCGACGCACTGACCCGCCAGCAGATGCAGGACGAACTGCTGGCGATCCGTGAGCGGGCGAAGATCACCACAATTCTGGTCACCCACGATGTCGAAGAAGCGATTTTCCTCGCGGATCGCGTGGTGGTGATGGAGCCACGTCCGGGCCGGATCAAACAGGTGGTGGGCATCACCCTGCCCCATCCGCGCCAGCGCAGCAGTTTTGACTTCCATCAATTGCGCGAAGAACTGCTGCACGAGCTGACCAGTGACGATCATTACCAACCGAGCGCACCGGTGCAGATCCGTGATCTGCCGTTGTCGTTCATTGCCTGCTGAACAGGAGTCTGTTGATGCCGCAACGTCCCAATTTTCTGGTGATTCTGGCCGATGACCTCGGCTTCTCCGACATCGGTGCCTTCGGCGGCGAAATCGCCACGCCGAACCTCGATGCCCTGGCCAACAACGGTCTGCGTCTGACCGACTTTCATACCGCACCGACCTGCTCACCGACACGCTCGATGCTACTGACCGGCACCGACCACCACATCGCCGGCATCGGCACCATGGCCGAAGCGTTGACCCCGGAACTCATCGGCAAACCGGGCTACGAGGGTTACCTCAACGACCGTGTCGTCGCGTTGCCGGAGTTGCTGCGCGAGGCCGGTTACCAGACCTTGATGAGCGGCAAATGGCACCTGGGCCTGACCGCCGAACTGGCGCCCCACGCTCGTGGCTTCGAGCGTTCGTTCTCGCTGCTGCCCGGCGCGGCGAACCACTACGGATTCGAACCGACCTACGATGAACACACCCCGGGCCTGTTGAAATCCACGCCTGCGCTGTACATCGAAGACGACACGTTCATCGACGAATTGCCGAAGGATTTCTATTCCTCCGACGCCTTCGGCGACAAGCTGTTGCAGTACCTCAAGGAGCGCGACCAGAGCCGGCCATTCTTCGCCTACCTGCCGTTTTCCGCACCGCACTGGCCGTTGCAGGCGCCCGCCGATATCGTCGAAAAATACCGTGGCCGCTACGACGCGGGGCCGGAAGTGCTGCGCCTTGAGCGGCTGGAAAAACTCAAGTCGCTGGGGCTGATCGAAGCGGATGTCGAGCCGCATCCGCTGGTCCAGCTGACCGCGCAATGGGACGCGCTGAGCGATGAACAAAAACGCATTTCCGCCCGGGCGATGGAAGTCTACGCTGCGATGGTCGAGCGCATGGACTGGAACATCGGCCGCGTCGTCGATTACCTGCGTCAACAAGGCCAGCTCGACAACACTTTCATCCTGTTCATGTCCGACAACGGTGCCGAAGGCGCGCTGCTCGAAGCCTTTCCCAAGTTCGGCCCCGAGCTGCTGACCTATCTGAACCAGCATTACGACAACAGCCTGGACAACATCGGTCGCGCCAATTCCTACGTCTGGTACGGGCCGGACTGGGCGCAGGTGGCCACCGCACCTTCACGCCTGTTCAAGGCATTTACCACCGAAGGCGGGATTCGGGTTCCGGCGCTGCTGCACTATCCGCAATTGCCACTGAAAGGGCAGATCAGCCATGGTTTCGGCACGGTGATGGATATCACGCCGACCATTCTCGATCTGGCCGGCGTGCGCCATCCCGGCAAGCAATGGCACGGCAAACCGGTGGCGCCCTTGCGTGGTAAATCCTGGCTGGGCTTTTTGTCCGGCGAGACCGCGCAGGTGCATGACGAACACACCGTCACTGGCTGGGAATTGTTCGGACGCCGGGCGATTCGGCAGGGGCAATGGAAAGCGGTGTGGATCCCCGGGCCTGTAGGGCCGGCGACCTGGCAGCTTTACGATCTGGGGAGTGATCCGGGGGAGATTCATGACCTGGCGTCGAGTCAGCCGCAAAAGCTTGAAGCGCTGATCGGGCATTGGCAGCGGTATGTGGAAGAGACCGGGGTGATTTTGAGCGAGTCGCCGTTTCAGCCGGATTGAGGGTGGCTGATGCAGGGCTATCGCCGGTTGGCCGGCGATAGCTTCGGATACCTTCAAGCCTGAGCCGTCTGCGCCTCTTTCTGTACGATTTCTTCCTTGCGAACAAAACGATTCGCCCGCCCGAACGTCCCGAAATCGTTGAACCGGACACCCATCTCCCGCATCACCTTGTGCGCCACCGGCACCGTCAACTGGCGAATGTAGAACGGCTCCTTCACCACGAAATGATGAATCCCGTGGCTGCTGCCGAAGTTGAAGCAGAACGCCTGCAACGGCCACAGCCACCACGGATTCAGCACCTGGCATTGCTGCAACACGTTGCCCGGCTCCACATCACCGTAGTAATGCATGTTCGAGCTGATGAAGTGCAGGCAAAACGTGCGCAACACGTTCGGGCCGATGATCACCACGGCGGCGATATCGATTACCTGCATCACCGACAACGTGGTCGCTGACCATTCAATCGGCGAACCCATCAAGCCAGCAATTCCGTTGGCCGCATGAAACCCGAGAAACACATACCACGCGCCCCAATGCAACAGCGCCAACGGCGCGTAGACCTTCAGTGAGCGCTTGATGATGCTGAATTTATGCGCCCAGGTCTTGGCTCGCAGCATGCGGATGAACGCCGACATCACGTTATCGCCGACCATCAGCAACCGCGCAAAACCCCATGGCTCGCCGTTGGTAATCGCCCGCTCTTCCATGTCGGTTTCAGTGCCGGACACCTTGTGGTGATTGAGGTGCAAATGACGACGAATCCACGGGTTGATCGTGCTCGGCCGTGCCAGCCACACCAGGCCCATCATCAAGTTGTGCGGCACCCGCTGTTTGCGGAAATACATGCTGTGGATAAGGTCGTGCTCGAGCTCATGGGTCAGCGAGGCGAAAAACGCGTTGAGCAACAGGCACGCCCACCATGCCATGTGCCCGGTGATGTAGAGCGCCGCCGAACCGATCATCCCGGCCAGGGCAAAGGCCAGAATTCCCGCCCCGATGGCATCCTGATGCCGGAGAATCGGGTAGCGCTCGCGCAGCTCGACGCCTTTGGCCAGCACCACTTCGCGAATATGCGCTGATCGCTGGGCAGCATTGTGTCGCCGGGGACTTGCAGAAGTACGGTCCATGCTTCCATCCTTTGGTTATCGATGTTCGCATCCTGCCCCGCGCAGGATCCGGATGCGGTAGCCGAGAACGCCAACCTGTTGACCGGAAGCGCCAATCAGCATGAAGGAACCGACTTCTCTCGCCAGCTGGACCCGCGCCCTGCGCAAGCAACTCGATGCACTGGGGCTGGACAGCACTGACCTGTGCCGGCAGGCCGGGCTCGATCCGCAATGGATGGACGATCCGAATGCGCGTTATCCGTTGTCCGCCACCACACGCCTGTGGGAAATCGCGGTGCAGGTCAGCGGCGATCCGGCAATTGGTCTGCGGGTGTCGCGGTTCGTCAGCCCCACGACATTTCACGCACTGGGATACGCGTTGGTGGCCAGCGGCAGCCTGCGGGAAGTGTTCGAGCGGATCGTGCGCTATCACCAGGTGGTCAGCGACGCCCTGGAACTGGAGCTGACCTGCTCGGAAGACCGCTACCGGTTTCGCCTGAAGATTCCTGCCGGCAACCCGGCCCCGGCGTTCGAGGCCATCGACGCCTTCGCCGCGATTTACGTGCGCACCTGCCGCAATCGCCTGGGCCGCGAATACGCGCCGCTGGCGGTGTACCTGCGCCGCCCGGAACCGGCCGATGCACATCAATGGCACAAGGTGTTCCGCTCGCCGGTGCATTTTGCAGCCGAAGAAGACCGCCTCGAATTCGCCCTCACCGACTTCGACAGCCACCTCGACGACGCCAACCCGGAGCTGGCCGAACACAACGAAGCCGTGCTCAAGCGCACCCTCGCCCAGCTCAAGCCGCTGACCTGGGAGCGCAAGGTACGCGACGCCATCGAAGAACAACTGCCCGAAGGCGAACCCAGCGCCGAGCGCATCGCCCAGGCCCTTCACCTGAGCCTGCGCAGTCTGCAACGGCATCTGGCGGACGAGGGTTGTCGTTTCGACACGTTATTGAATGAAAGCCGCGAGAACCTCGCGCTGCTGCACCTGCGCGACCCGCAATGTTCGCTGAGCGAGGTCAGTTACCTGTTGGGATTTGCCGATACCAGCAGCTTCAGCCGGGCGTTCAAACGCTGGACGGGAATGACGCCGGGGCAGTTTCGGGATCAGTTGCGCTGAAGGGGTTGGAACTTGTACTGAATCGACCAGCCTCTTCGCGGGCAAGCCCGCTCCCACAAGGATTGGGGCGTACAAAATCCTGTGTCACACCTCGACTACTGTGGGAGCGGGCTTGCCCGCGAAGAGGCCATTCAGATTGCTACAAATCCAAGCTCAAAAACCGTACCCGTTGCACCACTGCTGACCCGCACCCGCCCTCCATGCAACTGCATGATCGACTGAACGATCGCCAGTCCCAAGCCGCCGGAATCTCCAGGCTGCGCGCGTGACGGGTCGACGCGGTAGAAGCGGTCGAACAGTTTGTCCAGATGCTCCTGCGCGATGACCGGGCCGAGGTTGTGGACTTGCAGCCAGCACATGCCTGGTTCATCGCGCCGGCGCAGGCTGATGATCGAACCGGCGTCGGCATGGCGCACGGCGTTGGCCAACAGATTGCCCAAGGCGCGTTGCAGCAGTTGCTGATCGGCCAGCAATTCTCCGCTGAACGTGTTTTCGAGGCGGATTCCCCGGTCGTCGGCCAGGGCTTCGAAGTAGTCGCACAACTCATCGCCGATTTCGTGCAGTTCCAGCGTGCGCAGATCGAGCGCTCGCTCGGCCTGCTCGGCGCGGGCGAGAAACATCAGGTTTTCGGCCATGCGCTTGAGCCGCTCGAACTCTTCCATGTTCGACGCCAGCACTTCCTGATACTCGGCGCTGCTGCGCGGGTAATTGAGTGCCTGGCCGTTGCTCGCGAGCAAGGTGTGCAGGGGCGTGCGGATTTCATGGGCGAGGTCGGCGGAAAACTGTGAGAGGCGCTGGAAGCCATCGTCCAGCCGTACCAGCATGCCGTTCAGCGCGTGCACCAGTTCCAGCAATTCCGCTGGCGTGCCGGCGGTGGGAACGCGTTGATCGAGGCTGCGCAGGTCGATGCCGCGCAGCGCTTCACTCAGCTTGCGCAGAGGCCGCAAACCTCGGCGCAGCAGCACCAGGCCCAGCGTGAAGGCGAGCACGGCACCCAGCCCGACTGCCAGATACAAGCGCAGCCGATAGCTGCCGAGCATCTGCTCACGCTCGCTCAAGACCTTGCCGGCGATCACGGTCAGCGCTTCACCGTTCGGGCCTTGAGCCTGACCTGACAACAGCGCCAGCTCGACACCGTCAGCCGCTTGCCAGGTCAGCACATCGCGGCGTTGAAGCGGTTGCTCTCGCGCAATGGCCTGTACGGACGGCAGTTCGCGCTGACGAGGGTTGATCGTGATCACATTCGAGCCGTCCGCGCGTTGCACCAGCAGCAAACTGTCGAGGTTGCCCAGCATGTTCTGGTAAAGCCGTGGCCGCGCCTGCAACGCGTCTAGGCTGTCGCTGTCGGCGAGCAGCGCGCGCACCTGTTCCAGACGACCGAGCAACGCCATGTCGTCGCGCCAGGCGATTTCCGAGGCCAGCGAGCGATACAGGAACACGCCGATCGCGCTGAGTACCAGCGCGCAGACGGCAGCGAACGCCAGGGCCAGGCGCCAGGCGATGGATCTAGCGCGCATCGTCGGGCGCTTCGAGTTGATAGCCGACTCCGCGCACGGTGTGGATCAGTTTGGGCATGTACGGATCATCGACTTTCGAACGCAAGCGACGCACCGCGACTTCGACCATGTTGGTGTCGCTGTCGAAATTCAGGTTCCACACCTGCGAAGCGATCAGCGTACGCGACAGCACTTCACCCTGGCGGCTGGCGAGCAGATGCAGCAGGGCGAATTCCTTGTTGGTCAGGGCGATGCGCTGGCCGCCCCGGCTGACGCGGCGGCGCAGCACGTCGATTTCCAGATCGGCGATGCTGTACGACTCGGCCTCACGCATTGGCCCGCGCCGCAACAACGTGCGCACCCGCGCCAGTAATTCGGCGAAGGCGAACGGTTTGAGCAAATAGTCATCGGCCCCCAGTTCGAGGCCGCGCACGCGGTCTTCGATGGCATCTTTCGCCGTCAGGAACAGCACCGGCGTGGCGCCGCGCTGACGGATCAGCTGGAGCAATTGCCAGCCGTTGAGGCCCGGCAGCATCACGTCGAGGATGATCAGGTCGTATTCCTGCTGCTCAATGAAGTAGCGCCCGTCGAGGCCATTGAGTGCCACGTCCACGGCGAAACCCGACTCACCCAGCCCTTTGGCGAGGAAATTCGCGGTTTTGGCTTCATCTTCTACGACCAGCAAACGCATGGCACACCTCGATTGATCAGAGACACAGGCTAGGCTCCTTCGACCGTGTTGCCCATTACAAACTTGTAATCCGACTGACGAGGTTTCGACGGGAACCGGCGGATAAGGTGACGGCCTTCGCTTTTGGAGCCTGCCCATGACCGTCAAATACTTGGTTGCCAGCCTGGCAATCGGCCTCGGCACTGCCGCATTCGCTGCGCCGGAGCTGCCCCGTCACGCCGATCTCGATCTGAAAACCGCCCGGCTGCTGGCCGACGCGGCACTGGAAAACTGCACCGGCACGGTGTCGGTACTCGACCGTGGCGGCAACCTGTTGGTGACCCTGCGCGGCGACGGTATCGGCCCGCATAACACCGCCGCCAGCCAACGCAAGGCCTACACCGCGCTGTCGACGAAAACCCCGACCCGGCTGTTCGCCGAGCGCGCCCGCAGCAACCCGGAAACCGCCAATCTCAACACCCTTGATGAGTTGCTGCTGCTCGGCGGCGGCATTCCGCTATTCGCCGAAAAAGAACTGGTCGGCGCCATGGGCGTGGCCGGTTCCGGGGGCGGCGAGCAGGACGAAACCTGCGCAATCAAGGCTGCCGACATCGTCGGTCTGTCCATCAACCGTACTTGAACCCAGGAGCATCACCATGACCCCAATACGCATGACTTTCGCCGCGCTCGGCCTGAGCGCTTTTTCGAGCCTGACACTGGCCGCCGGCAACCCGCTGAGCGTGCACGTGCTCAATCTGGAAAACGGCCTGCCGTCGCCGGGCATCAACGTGACGCTGGAGCGTCACGTCGGCCAGAACTGGCAGCCGCTGGCGCAGGGCACCACCAATGAACAGGGACGGATCGCCGATCTGTTTCCGGCGAACAAACCGTTCGAGGCAGGTGAATATCGGGTGGTGTTCAAGACCGGCGAGTACTTCGAGAAGGAGAAGCACGAAACGTTTTTCCCGGAGATTCCGGTGATTTTCAAAGTGAAGCAGACGGATCAGCACTATCACATTCCGTTGCTGCTCAGCCCGTATGGCTTCTCCACCTATCGCGGTTCGTAGGCCACATACAATTCACGTGTGGGAGCGGGCTTGCCCGCGATGGCGTCGGGTCAATCGACATAAAGGACAACTGACAGACCTCAATCGCAGGCAAGCCCGCTCCCACAGGGATAGTGGTGGAAACTAAAGGGTGGCGAGTGCTCGCAATCGTGCGGCGTCGAGGATTTCGATCTCGCCATAACTCAAGCCGATAATCCCCTGCCCCTGCAGATCCTTGAGAATCTGATTAGTGGTCTGCCGCGACAGCGACAGCATCGACGCCAGTTGCTCCTGGGGCAGCTGCAATACGCGGCGCGGCGGGTCGAGTTCGCCGTAGCCTTCGGCGATCATCAGCAGGCGATGGGCCAATCGCGCCGGGGCCGGCAGCAGGCTGAGCTGTTCGAGATTGATGAAGGTCAGGCGCAGTTTCTGGCTCATCAGCAGGGCCAGATGCCGCCAGTAAACAGGGTGTTCGTCGAGCAATTTCAGCAGCGTGGTTTGAGGGATATTCAGCAACAGGCATGGGCCGACCGCGTAAGCGTCATGGGTACGGGGCTGGCCATCGAACAGGCAGATTTCGCCGAACCAGTGCGGGGCCTCCACCAGACTCAACAACGCCTCCTTGCCCTGCTCGCTGACCGCGCCGATACGTACCGCGCCATCGAGCACTGCGTACAGCCCGCACGGCGCATCGCCGCGCTGGAACAGCCGCTGTCCTGCCGTCAGCCGCCGCTCCCTGGCCACTGCCAGCAGACTATCCTGAAAGGACAGCGGCAGATGACTGAACCATTGCCCGGCCAACAGGCGTTCGCGCCAGACCTTATCCATGGGTTCTCCTGAAGATTGTCGCCTGCCTGACAGAGCGAACCGTGAACACGGGGCATGATTCGATCACCCTACAGGAGGAACAACAATGAAAAGCCTCGTCGATCATTTGAGTCAATACGCCGCTTACCACCGCGATCCACGCAACATCGCCAGCCACTTTATCGGGATTCCATTGATTGTGGTGGCGGTGGCCGTGCTGTTGTCGCGACCGGAATGGTCGGTGGGCGGGTTGTGGATTTCCCCGGCGGTGATCGTCGCCCTTGCTTCGGCATGGTTTTACCTGCGTCTGGAACTGAAGCTCGGGATGTTGATGACCGTGTTGATGGGGCTGTCGGTCTGGGCCGGGCATGCCTTGGCGCACCAGAGCACCATGGTCTGGCTGAGCGCAGGTCTGGCGATGTTTGTGATCGGCTGGGCGATCCAGTTTGTCGGGCACCACTATGAAGGGCGCAAACCGGCGTTTGTGGATGACTTGAGCGGGTTGATCGTCGGGCCGCTGTTTGTGGTGGCTGAACTGGCGTTCATGCTCGGGATGCGTCATGAGCTGAAAGAGCAGATCGAGGCGCGGGCGGGTGTGGTGAGGGTCAATCCGAATCGCGCGGCTGTCTGAACTGCAGACCGGTTCGCTCGTTCCCACGCTCGGCGAGGGAACGAGCGATGCTTTTAGAGGCTGGCGACTTTCTGCCAGACCTTCGGCTTGAAGAACAGCGTCTCGCCCTTCGTCAGGCCGGTCAGACTGTCGTGATCCTTCACCACTTCCGCCTCGATCAGATCCGCCTGCCCTTCAACCTTCAACGTCACCCGCGTGGTCGCACCCAGTGGGCGGATATCGCGAACCTCGGCGGCGTGGTGATCCTCCAATTCATGCCGCGACAGCGACACTTCGTGCGGGCGGAACAGCACGTGGTTGTCATCCCCCAGATGCAGGCGGTTCGAATCGCCGAGGAAGTGATAGACAAAATCGCTGGCCGGGTTTTCGTAGACGTCGCCCGGTGAGCCGATCTGCTCAATCACGCCCTTGTTCATCACCACGATGCGGTCGGCCACTTCCATCGCCTCTTCCTGGTCGTGAGTCACGAACACCGAGGTCAGGTTGATGTCTTCATGCAGGCGCGCCAGCCAGCGGCGCAGCTCTTTACGCACCTTGGCGTCGAGGGCGCCGAACGGCTCGTCGAGCAGCAGCACCTTCGGCTCAACCGCCAGGGCACGGGCCAGCGCGATACGCTGACGCTGACCGCCGGACAATTGCTCCGGGTAACGATCCGACAGCCAGTCCAGTTGCACCATGTTCAGCAACTCGTGGACCTTGGTCGCGATCTGGCTTTCGCTCGGGCGCTGGTTTTTCGGTTTCATGCGCAGGCCGAACGCGACGTTGTCGAACACCGTCATGTGGCGAAACAGGGCGTAGTGCTGGAACACGAAACCGACGTTGCGATCGCGCACGTCGTGGCCGGACACGTCTTCGCCGTGGAACACGATGTTGCCGTTATCCGGGGTTTCCAGACCGGCAATGATGCGCAGCAAGGTGGTCTTGCCGCAGCCGGACGGGCCGAGCAACGCCACCAGCTCACCGCTGTGGATGTCCAGGCTGATGTTGTCCAGCGCCTTGAACGCATTGAAATTCTTGCTGACGTTACGCACTTCGATCGACATGAATTATTCCTCCGCGGCGCTGGCGCGCAGGCGGTTGATACGGTTTTCGCTCCACTGCTTGAGCAGCAGGATGAAGAGCGCCAGGATCAGCAACAGGCTCGCCACGGCGAATGCGGCCACGTGGTTGTATTCGTTGTAGAGGATCTCGACGTGCAGCGGCAAGGTGTTGGTCACCCCGCGAATGTGCCCGGAAACCACCGACACCGCACCGAACTCACCCATGGCCCGGGCGGTACACAGCACCACGCCATAGATCAGGCCCCACTTGATGTTGGGGACGGTCACGTGCCAGAACATCTGCCAGCCGTTGGCGCCGAGCAGGCGCGCGGCTTCCTCTTCCTGAGTGCCTTGTTCCTGCATCAGCGGGATCAGCTCACGGGCCACGAACGGCACGGTGACGAAGATCGTCGCCAGCACGATGCCCGGCAGGGCGAAGACGATCTGGATGTCGTGATCCTGCAACCACGGCCCGAACAGGCCCTGGGCACCGAACATCAACACATAGACCAGACCTGCAATCACCGGCGACACCGAGAACGGCAGGTCGATCAGCGTCACCAGCATGCTCTTGCCACGGAACGAGTATTTGCTCACGCACCACGCGGCACTGACACCGAACACCAGGTTCAGCGGCACCGAAACCAGCACCGCGATCACCGTGAGTTTCAGCGCCGACAGGGCATCCGGTTCAAAGATCGCGGTGAAAAACGCACCGAGGCCGTTCTTCAAACCCTGCGACACCACGATGAACAACGGCAGCAGCAGAAACAGAAAGAAAATCAGCCAGCCGAGGCCGATCAGGACTCTGCGCGAAGTCGCGCTGCCACGGCGGGCAGCGTTGGCCGAGGAAGCGGCCGCAGTAGACGATTGGGACATGGTTCGCGCCTCCTTATGGGGTTTCGATGCGCCGCTGCAGCAAGTTGATCAGCAGCAACAGGACAAAGGAAACCACCAGCATCAACACGCCGATGGAGGTAGCGCCGGTGTAATCGTACTGGTCGAGCTTGACCATGATCAGCAGCGGCAGGATCTCGGTTTTCATCGGCATGTTGCCGGCGATGAAAATCACCGAACCGTACTCGCCGACGCCCCGTGCAAACGCCAGGGCGAAACCGGTCAGCCAGGCCGGCAACAACGCCGGCAACAGAATGTGGCGGAACACCTGCAACGGCTTGGCACCGAGGCACGCGGCGGCTTCTTCGACTTCACGCGGGATGTCGGCCAGCACCGGCTGCACCGTGCGCACCACGAACGGCAGGGTCACGAAGGTCAGCGCCAGGGTGATCCCGAGCGGGGTGTAGGCAATCTTGAAACCGAGGTCGGCGGCGAATTGCCCGACCAGCCCGGTCGGCGTGTACAGCGCCGTCAGCGCGATACCGGCCACCGCGGTCGGCAGGGCGAACGGCAGATCGATCATCGCATCGATCACCTTGCGCCCCGGGAACGTGTAGCGCACCAGCACCCAGGCCAACAACGTGCCAATGATGCCGTTGATGATCGCTGCGCAAAGCGCGGTGCCGAAGCTCAGCTTCAGTGCTGCGAGAACGCGGGGCGCGGAGATGATCGTCCAGAACTGATCCCAGGTGAGTTGGGCGGCGTGGACGAACATCGCCGCCAGCGGGATTAGCACAATCAGGCTGAGGTACACCAAGGTGTAGCCCAGCGTCAGCCCGAAGCCGGGTATGACGGGGGAGATACGACGCGACATAAAAGTCCCTGGTTAAAAACGCATCAGTGTGGGAGCGAGCCTGCTCGCGAAGAGGGAGTATCAGTCAACATCCCTGTCGACTGAAATACCGCCTTCGCGAGCAGGCTCGCTCCCACATGTTTTGTGCCTGAGCATCAGGCTCGTTTCATTCGAGATTACTGCGCCTGATAGATTTGGTCGAACACGCCACCGTCGTTGAAGAATTTCGGCTGAGCGGTTTTCCAGCCGCCGAAGTCCTTGTCGATGGTCACCAGTTCCAGTTTCGGGAACTGCTGTGCGTACTTGGCGGCCACGTCCTTGTCACGCGGGCGGTAGAAGTTCTTCGCCGCGATTTCCTGACCGGCCGGGCTGTACAGATGCTTGAGGTAGGCTTCGGCGATCTGCTCGTTGCCCTTCTTCTCGGCGTTCTTGTCGACCACGGCCACCGGCGGTTCGGCGAGAATCGACAGCGAAGGCACGACGATGTCGAACTTGTCCTTGCCGCCGTCCTCTTTCAGCGCCAGGAAGGCTTCGTTTTCCCAGGCCAGCAACACGTCGCCCTGGCCGTTGTTGACGAAGGTGATGGTCGAGCCGCGGGCGCCGGTGTCCAGCACCGGAACGTGCTTGAACAGGGTCTGTACGTATTCCTTGGCTTTCGCTTCGTTGCCGCCGTTGGCTTTGAGGCCGTAGGCCCACGCCGCGAGGAAGTTCCAGCGCGCACCGCCGGAGGTTTTCGGGTTCGGCGTGATCACCGAGACGTCGTTCTTGATCAGATCGCCCCAGTCCTTGATGCCTTTCGGGTTGCCCTTACGCACCAGGAACACGATGGTCGAGGTGTACGGAGTGCTGGCGTCCGGCAGACGCTTCTGCCAGTCGAGCGGCAGGGTCTTGCCGAGTTTGGCGATTTCGTCGATGTCGCCGGCCAGCGCCAGGGTCACGACGTCGGCACGCAGACCGTCGATCACCGCACGGCCCTGCTTGCCCGAACCGCCGTGGGATTGCTGGATTTTCACGGTGTCGCCGGCATGCTCTGCCTGCCAGTACTTCACGAATTCGGCGTTGTAATCCTGATACAGCTCGCGGGTCGGGTCATACGACACGTTGAGCAGCTCGTAATCCTTGGCAACCGCAGAACCGGCAAACACAGCGCTGGCCAGAGCAGCCAAAGCGTAACGGCGAATCGACGACATGGTGAAAGCTCCTGGAATTCTTGGTGGTGGCTTTTTCTTATGGATTTCGAAAATCGAGTTGCCTCTAAAGATCACCGCCTGCGCCCGCTCTTGCATTGATCCCCGGCAAGAGCGGGCGCAGGCTGGGATCTTTTTGCGTTCAGCCCGATTTGTTGCCCGGTTGCTGCAGACGGAATTTCTCTTTGCGTTCGATCTGGACGACTTGGGCGTTGTGCACAGTGATCTCCACCGCGCCGAAACGCAGGTCGCGCAAGGCGCTCTGGATTTCACGCAGGATGGTGGTTTCGTCCTGACCGTCAACGCTACGCAGGGATGCGCTCATGGTGCTGCTCCTTTGGATGGGATATGCCTGGCAGTGGCGGCACTGCGTTCGGCGTGGGAGCAATATAAGAGAGGCGCAGATATTCTTAAAAAGACTATTTAAGAATGTTTATATAACTGGAAAACATTATGTGATGCAGCAAGGGTTTGCGGCGGATTTGCCCGTTCGCAAACCCGCTGCGCACATCCTTCAGCCGATCGCCGGCGCTCTGGCCCAGTCGATCTGCGCTTCTGGCACCGGGCGCCCGAACCAGTAGCCCTGCCCCAGATCGCATGCCTGTTCCAGCAAAAACGCCGCCTGCTCGGCCTGCTCGATACCCTCGGCGTGCACCTGCATGCCCATGCTGCGGGCCAGGGCGATGATCACCCGGACTATCGCTGCATCGTCTTCGTCCCAGGGCAGGCCGGCGACGAAACCCTGGTCGATCTTGAGCTTCTGCACCGGCAGGCGTTTGAGCCGCAACAGCGACGAGTAACCGGTGCCAAAGTCATCGATGGCCAGACGAATCCCAAGTTCACGCAGACGATGCATCTGCTCCAGCGCCACCTCCGGGTCGTCCATGACTGCGCTTTCGGTGACTTCCAGTTCCAGATAGGCAGGATCCAGCCCGGTGTCATGCAGCACCTTTGCCACCTGTTGATACAACTCGCGGCGCGCGAACAGTCGCGACGACACATTCACCGCAACAAACGACAGCACCACCCCGGCCTGCTGCCATTGGCACATCTGCCGACAGGCCTGCTGCATCACCCAGGCGTCGATCTCGGCGATCATCCCGGTGCGTTCGGCAATCGGAATGAACTCTGCGGGTGACACAAGACCACGCTGTGGGTGCTCCCAACGCACCAAGGCCTCGACACCTACCAGGCGGCTGGTCTGCAGGTCATGCACCGGTTGGTAGTAGACCCGCAGCTCCTGTTGCTCCAATGCTCGACGCAATTCGAACGCAATCTCCACCCGTTGCTGGGCGTGGGCGGTCAGTTCTTCGGTGTACAGCGCGTAGCCGTTCCGACCGCTGCTCTTGGCCTTGAACAACGCCGCATCGGCATTGCGCAGCAGTTGCTCGGCACTCAAGGCATCGCTGGGAAACAGACTGATACCGAGGCTGGCGTTGATGAATAACTCGTGGCCGTCGAGGCAGAACGGCTCCTTGAGGGCATCGAGAATGCGCTGGGCCAATGCCGCTGCCTGCGCCGGCTGTGGACAACTTTCCATCAGCACCGCGAACTCGTCGCCGCCCAGGCGCGCCAGCGTGATGCCCGATCCGAACAGCGCCTGCAAACGCACAGCGACCGACTTGAGCAGGCGATCTCCGATATTGTGGCCGAGGCTGTCGTTGATCAGTTTGAAGTGGTCCAGATCGATCATCAGCAACGCGCAACCACGCTTGTGGGTCTGCGCCGAAGCCAGTGCCTGTTCGGCGCGGTCACTGAACAGCAAACGGTTGGGCAGGTCGGTCAACGGATCGTGGTGGGCCAGGTGCTTGAGTTCGTGCTCCGAATCCTTGATCGCGCTGATGTCGGAAAACACCGCAACGTAGTGACTGAGGCGACCGTCATCGTCACGAATCACCCGGATGGTTTGCCACTGTGGATAAATTTCACCGCTCTTGCGCCGGTTCCAGATCTCGCCACTCCATTCATCCTGCGCCTGCAAGGTGGCGAACATCGCCTGATAGAACCCCGGCGGATGGTGTCCGGACTTGAAAAGGCTGGGCTGACGGCCAAGCACTTCGTCGTGCTGATAACCGGTGATTTCCATGAAGGCTCGATTGACGTGCACGATCAGGCCCTGTCGATCCGTGACCAGCACGCCCTCGCGGGTGCAGTCGAACACCGCGGCGGCCTGGCGCAGGCGTTCGCGATCGGCCTGACGCTCGCGCAACCGGGCACCGATGCCCAGACATTCGAACAGGCGCGCCCGGGCGAGGAAGATCAGCCCGGCACTGAGCGCCACAAAGACATAACCGTTGATCAGTTGCCAACGCACCAGATCAGCAGAGCTATCGAAGAAACTGTTCAATAAATAGCCAGTTCCTTGCAGCCAGACAACGGCAAGAACCAGGTAAAGCAGCGCTGCACGCAAGGCATCGCGGTATGTGGCAGACATTCGGCCGTCCATGTCCCTACAAAAAATGTCGGGATTATAGGTCAAGAAACATCCAGCCATCTCTTATCTGAAAGGGCGACTGGTTTTATCTGTGTGCTTGGTGATAATGCAACGGCTGTTTTTTCTCTATCGAGGGCCCTATAGCCTATGTGGTACGAAGGTTTTCTTGGTTTGTCGGCCTGGTCGCTGGTCGCCGTGACCCTGTTGATGACCCACGTGACGATTGTTTCCGTCACGGTCTATTTGCACCGCTACTCGGCCCATCGCTCTTTGGAGTTGAATGCCGGGCTGAAGCATTTTTTCCGTTTCTGGCTGTGGCTGACCACCGCACAGAACACCCGCGAGTGGACCGCCATCCACCGCAAGCACCACGCCAAATGCGAAACCGAGGATGACCCGCACAGCCCGGTCGTCAAAGGTCTGTCCACGGTGCTGCGCAAAGGTGCCGAGCTGTACCGCGAAGAAGCGCAGAACCCCGAGACCCTGCGCATCTACGGCAAGAACTGCCCGGAAGACTGGATCGAACGCAACCTCTACAGCCGCTATCGCCTGCTGGGCGTGGCGCTCATGGCCGTCGTCGACCTGATGCTGTTCGGCACCATCGGCATCACCATCTGGGCGATCCAGATGATGTGGATTCCGGTCTGGGCCGCCGGCGTGGTCAACGGCCTCGGCCACGCCGTCGGCTACCGCAACTTCGAATGCCGCGATGCCGCGACCAATCTGGTGCCGTGGGGCATCCTGATCGGTGGCGAAGAGTTGCACAACAACCACCATACGTACCCCAACTCGGCCAAACTGTCGGTCAGGAAGTGGGAGTTCGACCTCGGCTGGGCCTGGATCAAGGTTTTCTGTTTCCTGCGCCTGGCCAGGGTACAACGGGTCGCTCCGATCGCTCACCGCGTGGCAGGCAAGGGCAGCCTCGACATGGACACAGCCATGGCGATCCTCAACAACCGTTTCCAGATCATGGCCCAGTACCGCAAGCTGGTGATCGGGCCGCTGGTCAAGCAGGAACTGGCCAAGGTCGATCATTCGGTACGTCACCAGTTCCACCGCGCCAAGCGTTTGCTCTCCCGTGAAACCAGCCTGCTCGAGGATCGTCATCACGCACGCATCCAGAACATGCTCGAACACAGCCAGGCGCTGAAGGTAATTTACGAAAAACGCCTGGCCCTGCAGCAGATCTGGGTCAAGACCAGCGCAAATGGCCACGACATGCTCGCGGCCATCAAGGATTGGGTACACGAGGCCGAGGCCAGTGGTATCCAGTCCCTGCGTGAATTTGCCGATCAGTTGAAAACCTACTCGCTACGCCCTGCCTGATTGTGGCGCGGGAGCTTGCTCCCGCGAAGACTGCACAGCAAACGCAAAAGCTGGCGACGTGTTTTCTTCGGAACACGTCGTCACTACCGCCCGGCGGGAGCAAACTCCCTCTCCACGAAAGCGCGGAACTTCACTCGCGATACCCTATCTCAAAGACACTTCGCCACTCTGGCGGGCTATCCCGTGGCCGTTGTCGACTTCCCGGCACGCCCTTTGAGATCCGTGTCGATGGTCAACAACAATCAAAAAGACTCGTCCCCTCCCCAGTGGCCAGAAGCCGCGCAAACCTTGATGGCACTGATGCACGCCCAGGGCGAAGTCGCCCGACTGAGCGAGCGCGAACAGTTGTTCAGCTCGCTGCTGGTCAGTGTCAACGCCGTGCTTTGGGCCTTCAACTGGGAAACCCGTCAGGTGCTGTACGTCAGCCCTGCTTATGAAAGGATTTTCGGCCGCTCGGCTGCCCTGTTGCTGGCCGACTACAACCAGTGGCGCGACAGCATCTACCCCGAAGACCTCGAATACGCCGAACGCAGCCTCGCCGAAGTGCTGCACAAAGGCGCCGTGGAAGACCGCGAATACCGGATCATCGACGCTGACGGCCAGGTACGCTGGATCAGCGACAAGTGTTTCATCAACCGCCAGGAAGAACCTGGACAACCGGTGATCATCGTCGGTCTCGCCGAAGACATCACCGAAAAGAAACAGATGGAAAGCGAACTGCAGCGCCTGGCCACCACCGACGTGCTGACCCAGAGCAGCAACCGTCGGCACTTCTTCGAATGCGCCAATCGCGAGTTTGAAGAGGCTCGCCTCCAGGCCGCGCCGTTGGCGTTCCTGCTGCTGGATATCGATGATTTCAAAGTGATCAACGATACCTACGGCCATCCGGAAGGCGACAACGTTCTGCAACGGATCGCTGAATGCGGTCGTGCCTCATTGCGCCGGGGCGACCTGTTCGGACGGATTGGAGGTGAGGAATTCGCAGCGGTGTTTCCTGGTTGTGCGCCGGACATGGCGATGCAGGTGGCCGAGCGTCTGCAACGGGAGATTCAGCGTCTGAGTTTCAGTCAGGGTGAACAGGCGTTCGGCATCACGGTCAGCCAGGGCCTGACCAGCCTCACCCCGGAAGACGAGAATCTCGACGCCCTGTTCGCCCGGGCCGATGCGGCGATGTACGAGGCCAAGCGTCAGGGCAAGAACAGGATCATCTCGGGCTGACACCGGATTTTCGACTCGACACCTGACCCTGCAGGAGCAGGGTTCACCCGCTTCCACAGGTTATTTGCGCATCCGCGTCAACTCCGGCAACCCAATCTTGAGCAATCGCGCCGTGCGGCTCTTCGCCAGCTCTTCAACACCCTCATGCTCGGTCAGCCGCGCCATCTGCGCCGCCATGTTCATCACCAGTGCCTCGCGCGAGTACACACCGCCACCGAGCTGATAGACCGAGGCAATCAACTCGCGCAGCTCCAGCGGCAGGCGCCAGCGGGTACGCAACGCCGAGCCGTATGCCGCACCGAACTCGGCCAGCGCATCGCCGATTTCCTCCAGCTCGTCCAGCTCGCCGCCCGCCTGCTTCCACTCCTGCAAACAACGCAGCAGTGCCAGATCGCCGAGACGATGCAGCATACCGGCGCAGTAACAGCGCTCCTGATCGAGGTCGAGCAGACGCGCCAGCGTGCGGGCGTACTCGGCGGTGTGCAGCGACAGGCCCCAATAGCGCTCGGCGTAGTCCGCGAGGCACGGATCGCTGAGTCTGGCGCTGCGCTTGAGGGCCAGGCCGAGAATCAGGTTCATGCTCTGTCCGGTGCCCAGACGTTGCAAAGCCTGGGCCAACGTCTGTACCGGCGCGCCATGGTGCTGAGCGGCGCTGTTGGCCGCTGCTATCAGCACAGCGGTGATCTGCGGATCGGTGCGGATCTCCTCCTCCAGCAGCCTCAGATCCAGACCGTTGGGGTTGAGGCTGCGTTTGACTGCCACCTGCACGTCAGTCATCAGCGGTGCGCCATCGGCCTGTTCGCGGCGACGCTCAAGGAATACCGACAGGGTCATGCCCGGCGCCAATGCAGGCACTTCGCAGAACACTTCCTCACCCGCAGTGAGCAGCAGACCCTGCAAACGCTCGGTCAGGCTTTCCATGTTCAGGGGCTTGGCCAGGTAAGCCGTCGGCGCCAGCGGCAGGGCTTCACGCACACTGGCGCTGTCGTTGCGGTTGCTCATCAGAATGAAGGGCAGCGGCGGATTGCGTTTGCGCTGGCGGACACTGCGCAACACGTTCAAGCCATCGACGCCGGGCAGCTCCCAGTCGACGATCGCCAGGTCATAAGGCACTTCACTGAGCAAAGACATCGCCTCCTGGCCATCGGCGCACAGATCCAGCCGCGCATCGCAGCGCACGTTCAGCAGAACCTGTTTGAGCAAGTCGCGGGACCATGGATCGGCCTCGGCAATCAGGACTCGGGGTACAGCGGGTAATTCGACGGCTGACATGCTCGCCCTCCCTTGCAATGCTTCAACCTTAGCCAATGCGAGCGCTTCGATACAGCCCGAATGCACAGGATGTGTTTCAACAGGCGTAAAAAAACCCGCCGAAGCGGGTTTCTGTTGAACCGATCACACAGTGCCCGGACTTACAGTTCCGAGAAGCACTCTTCGATGATCGCCAGACCTTTGTCCAGTTGCTCATCCGGCGAGGTCAGCGGAACCAGTACGCGCAGTACGTTACCGTAGGTGCCGCAGGACAGCAGGATCAGGCCCTTTTCACGCGCCTTGGCCACAATGGCAGCGACTGCGGTCGGGTTCGGCTTGTGGCTGTCGCCATTTTCGAACAGCTCGACGGCAATCATCGCACCCAGGGCGCGCACTTCACCG
Source organism: Pseudomonas sp. KCJK9016 (assembly GCF_046231795.1). Classification (NCBI taxonomy): domain Bacteria; kingdom Pseudomonadati; phylum Pseudomonadota; class Gammaproteobacteria; order Pseudomonadales; family Pseudomonadaceae; genus Pseudomonas; species Pseudomonas sp. KCJK9016. Next base: position 173,673 of record NZ_JBJJMM010000005.1, read on the forward strand.
ATGACTTTCGGATACTTGGCCTGGATACCCTTCAGACCGGTTACCAGACGCTCACCGACAGCCTTGCAGCGATCCAGCAGTTTCTCTTCTTCGAACACTTCCATCACGGCCAGGGCCGCAGCGCAAGCGATCGGACTACCGGCGTAGGTGCCGCCCAGACCGCCTGGCGCGATGGCGTCCATGTATTCGGCCTTACCGCACACACCGGCCAGCGGGAAGCCGCCAGCGATGGATTTGGCGAACGTGGTCAGGTCGGCGGCAACGCCCATCTGTTCCATGGCAAAGAAAGTGCCGGTACGGCCAGCGCCGGTCTGCACTTCGTCAGCGATCAGCAGGATGCCGTGCTGGTCGCACAGGGCACGCAGACGCTTCATGAATTCTTTCGGTGCGACGTAGAAACCACCTTCACCCTGCACAGGCTCGATGATGATCGCGGCGATGTCTTTCGGCTCGGCGTCGTTCTTGAAGATGCGCTCGATGGAAGCGATCGAGTCGTCGATGCTCACGCCGTGCAGTTCGTTCGGGTACAGCGCGCGGAAGATGCCGCCTGGCATCAGGCCCATGCCGGCCGAGTAAGGCACGACTTTACCGGTCAGACCCAGGGTCATCATGGTTCGACCGTGGTAGGCACCGGTGAAAGCGATCACACCAGCGCGGCCAGTGGCGGCACGGGCGATCTTCACGGCGTTTTCGACGGCTTCGGAACCGGTGGTCACCAGCAGGGTTTTCTTGGCGAAGTCGCCCGGCACGCGTGCGTTGATTTTTTCGCACAGCTCGACATACGGCTCGTAGGCCAGTACCTGGAAGCAGGTATGGGTCAGCTTGTTCAATTGCTCGGTCACGGCAGCGATGACTTTCGGGTGCACGTGGCCGGTGTTCAGTACGGCGATACCACCGGCGAAGTCGATGAACTCGCGACCTTCAACGTCGGTCACGGTCGCGTTCTTCGCGGAATCGGCGAAGATCGGGTGAATCTGGCCAACACCGCGTGGAACAGCAGCGGTACGACGGGCCATCAAGTCAGCGTTAGTCTTGCTCATTACAGTCCTCATTCACCGCTCATCGGGCGGCGTGGTTCAAGGATTAAGCGCAAGGATTGGCGGTGACAGCATGCGATGATCGACTGCCACGGCGTTCCCGGCCGCAGAGAAAATTCCGGTTTGAAACGACGCAAAGGGACAGCGCTCTCGTGCCCTTTGCGTTTACAGCGATCTTCTGCCGGGCTCAGATGCCCAGGCAGAGGTATTTGATTTCCAGGTAATCCTCGATGCCGTACTTGGAGCCTTCACGGCCCAGGCCGGAGGCCTTGATGCCGCCGAACGGCGCGACTTCGTTGGAGATCAGCCCGGTATTGACGCCGACCATGCCGTATTCCAGGGCTTCCGCCACACGGAACACACGGCCCAGGTCGCGAGCATAGAAGTAGGAGGCCAGACCGAACTCGGTGTCGTTCGACATCGCGATCACTTCCGCTTCGTCTTTGAAGCGGAACAGTGGCGCCAGCGGGCCAAAGGTCTCTTCCTTGGCCACAGCCGCGTCTTTCGGCACGTTGGTCAGGATGGTCGGCTCGAAGAAGTTGCCTTCCATCGGCTTGCCACCGGCCAGCACGGTAGCGCCTTTGCCTACCGCGTCAGCAATGTGTTCTTGCACCTTGGCCACGGCTTTCTCGTCGATAAGCGGGCCGGTTGTGGTGCCTTCTTCCAGACCGTTGCCGATCTTCAGCTTGGCGACCGCCGCTTTCAGTTTCTCGGCGAAAGCATCGTAGACCGAATCCTGGATGTACAGACGATTGGCGCAGACGCAGGTCTGGCCGTTGTTGCGGTATTTGGAAATGATCGCGCCTTCGACGGCCTTATCCAGATCCGCGTCGTCGAACACGATGAACGGTGCGTTGCCGCCCAGCTCCAGCGAGACTTTCTTGATGTCATTGGCGCATTCCGACATCAGCTGACGACCGATTTCGGTCGAACCGGTGAAGGACAGTTTGCGCACGATCGGGTTGCCGGTCAGCTCGCTGCCGATGTCGCCGGCACTGCCGGACACCACGCTGAACACACCTTTGGGGATACCGGCGCGCTGGGCCAGTTCGGCCAGGGCGAAAGCGGAGAACGGGGTTTGCGAAGCCGGCTTGAGCACCATGGTGCAACCGGCGGCCAGCGCAGGGCCCGCTTTACGGGTAATCATTGCCGCCGGGAAGTTCCACGGGGTGATGGCGGCGGTCACGCCGATCGGTTGTTTGATCACGATCAGGCGCTTGTCAGGCTGGTGGCCTGGAATCACGTCACCGTAGATACGCTTGGCTTCTTCGGCGAACCACTCGATGAACGAAGCGGCGTAGACAATTTCGCCCTTGGCTTCGGCCAGCGGCTTGCCTTGTTCGAGAGTCATCAGGCGAGCCAGGTCTTCCTGGTTCTCGATGATCAGTTCGAACCAGCGACGCAGTTTGCCTGCGCGCTCCTTGGCGGTCAGTGCGCGCCAGGCCGGCAAGGCCTTGTCGGCAGCTTCGATGGCACGGCGGGTTTCGGCGGCGCCCATCTTCGGCACGGTGCCCAGGATTTCGCCGGTGGCCGGGTTGTTGACCTTGATCGTCTGACCGTTGTCCGCGTCGACCCAAGCGCCATCGATGAAGGCTTGCTGGCGGAACAACTGGGTGTCTTTAAGCTGCATGTCGGCTTTCCTTAACAGCACCGCGGCCAGCGCGGAGCAAAATTATGATTGTAGAAAGGCGCCTCGCAAGGCTGCCGTCAGGGAAATCATTCAACGGGCTGGAGCACCTCAATGGTGCACGGTTGCAAACACGTGCGGCTCGGCACCCGATCAAAGAGCGTTTGAAATCTCAAACGGATCCTAGGATCAAAGGGGTTAAAGGACAATAGGTCGTTCGAAAAAAAGAACAAAAACACCGCTATTGCTGAACATTTCGGATCAGCGTGCATGCGTTGACGTTCCCTGCCGGCGCCGAACGGCAGGGATCGAGACGTCAGGGCTACTTGTTCTGAAACGACTTTAGAACCGTCAACAGACTGGTCAGGTTGTCGGCAACCCCGGTCTGCCCCACTTTTTCCGTCGCGCCGGCACCCGCCGTGGTATCCAGGCTGTAGATCTGCATCACACCCTGGTTGGTCGCCGCCTGCGCCAGTGTGTTCTGTTGCTGCTGGGCGCTGACAGCGTTCTCGAACAGAATGCCGGTCGAATGCGCCATGCTCTGGTAAACGCTGCCCATCGCCATGGCTGGCGCCTCGGCAACAACCTTGACGCTGCTCTGGGTGACCGCATCGGTAATCTGATCATTCACGGTTGCCATCTTCCGACTCCTTTCAAGGGACAGTGGATGTTGCAAATATTGCTCAGGCGCCCGAGGTACGCTCGGGATGGCTGGCGTTGAACCGGGCGATGCTCTGATCGATTCGCTCGAGAGCCTGGTTCACTCCGTCGGCGTCCAGCACACCGCTCGCCGCGGCCACCGCCGCAGCGCCGCCCACCAGAAGATGGGTATTCAAGGCGCCAAGCGCACTTTCGGTGGCGGCATCAAGGTCGTCCTCGATGATGCTCTCGGTCATCTTGCGCAACAGCACGCCTTGCGAGGCCAGGGCGAGTTTGGTAACTCCGTCGAAATAACTCGCCGCCGATTGCGCCACCAGCCCGCTGGCCTGTCGGACCAGCAGTTCCGACCCCAACTGCGCCAGGGCGGGCGCATGGGAAGCAAGCTGAGCATTGAGCAGGTTCACCGCTTCGACAATCTGGCGGTTCAAGGCTTCGGCGCCCACGCCATCGGCCGATTGCTTGAGCAAGTGCTCATTGAGCGACTCGAGCAACGCCGCCGCTGCGGCGGCAGGGTCGACTGCCGGTTGCTCCACGTTTTCGCCCTGCGCCTTTTCCCCGGCCATCAGGATCGCCCTCCCACCGACAGAATCTGCTGCACGGCGGCTGCAACCGTCGCATTGCCGATGATATTCATCGCTTGCTGATGGCTGACCGCGTTCTGCAGCGCCAGACTGACCGCATGACCGGTGACCTGGGTCAGCATGGCGATGGCCGTGGCCGGTGCGCAACCGACCACCTGCACGTTCGACTGGGTGACGGAGTCGGTGATTTGAGGATTGACGACGCTCATGCTGTTCTCCCTGAGTAAGGCGATCGAGAAACCCGCCGCAGGAAAACAATAGAACAGCTGCGCCAAACTGCCACGAGAGCATTTTGCAGGACGTTACAGCCTTTCGGAATGCGCCCCGGACCCGACACAAACACTGACAATGGCCCGGCAAAAACCGGCATGGACGCCCCGAGCCGACCTAGGTATGATGTCGCCCGCTGCACCAGTAGCTCAGCTGGATAGAGTACTGCCCTCCGAAGGCAGGGGTCGTGGGTTCGAATCCCGCCTGGTGCGCCATGAACAAAACGAAAAAGCCCCGGACTTTTAAGGTCCGGGGCTTTTTTGTGTCTGCCGATTGACGGCTCACTCCGTCGTCCAGTCAAACTCGTCGTATTCATCATCGTCTTCTTCGTCCTCGATCCACTCCTCATCGAGCACGTCGTGCCCCGGATCTTCCTCCGCCTGTCTGGCCAGAAGAAACTCCTTGCGACTCTCCGTCACTGCCCGCCGCAGTTCCTCACCCTTCACCGGGCAGTTGAGCATTTGGGCGATGCGGTCGATTTTTTGGGCCACGGCATCCTCCAGCGCATCGGCAATGCCCCGATAGTGCGCGTTTTTGCAGGGCAATGCCAAATGGCTGGGGGCTCAATCGGTCAATTCCGGCGGATTTGTTCAAGACGCACGTCCAGATTCACGCCTGGGTAACGTTTGTGCAGATTGTTGTACAGCGTATCCGCCGCTTGCGATTGACCGGAGTCGCGCAAGCGCAGGACTTCACGAAGCTGCTCATCCAGGCCATTGGCCGGGGCAGCGGCGCGCTTGCTGACCTTGGCTTCGTCTGCCGTGTCGGCCCTGATCGATTCGCTCTGCATCGGTGCAGCCATTTCCGCCATTGGCGAGGGAACTGGCGCAGAAAGCGCGCCGGCGGGCGCCGACAATGATCGGGCCTCCTGGCGGGCCACAGGCGCAGCCGGTTTCGCGGCGGGGGCGAAATCGTATTGAGCCACGGGCTCCGGCGCGCGTTGCACCAGCGACAGCATCAGCGCGATGCCGACCAGACTGGCAAAAGCCACCTGATAGCGCGGTGTCTGGCAGGCCTTGAGCCAGCGTTGCCACAGGCTCTGCCGTGGCATCGTGGTTTCATGGCGGGCGGCGTTGAGGATCAGCGCATCGAGATGCGCCGGCGGCTCGGTGTTGTGCTGTTCGCGCACGTGCTTGAGCACTTGCTCTTCGGGGGTCGGGCGGGCGTCCGTCATGTCAGTACCTCCTCGGCCAGCAGCCGACGCAGTTTTTGCTGGGCGTAGCGCAAACGGCTCTTGACGGTTTCCAGCGGTGTTTCGGTGAGGCTGGCGATTTGCGCCAAGTCGAGGTCGCCATGGGCGCGCAGCAGGAAAGCTTCGCGCTGGTCGGCGGGCAAGGTTTGCAGGGCGCTTTCCAGGCGCTCGCTGTCGCGGCTGAGGTTGAGCAGCTGTTCGGGATCGGAGGCGTCGTCGCTGATGGCGTGGATTTGCTCGTCGTAACTGTCATGCAGCGGTTGCCGGACACCGTGTTTGCGCCAGTGATCGATCAGGCGATTGCGGGCAATCTGGAACAACCATGTACGAAAGGTCGCCCGGCCTTGTAGCTGACTGGTGCTGCGGATCAGGCTCAGCCAGGTCTCCTGGAACACCTCGTCGGCCAGTTCCGGTTTGCCGCTCAACCCGAGCAGAAACCGATACAGACTCTGGCGATGACGAGCGTACAGGATCTCGAACGCCTTGCCCTCGCCCTCGCGATAACGGGCCAGCAACGATTCGTCGCTGCTGGCCTCAAGGTTGTCGGCGCTGGCAAACAGCTGGCTGATAAAGCCCTTCAGGCGGCTCACTATTCAACCCGTCGCTCGGTTGCCAGCGTATTGGAAGCGATCGAGGCCCGCAGACTCTGTGCCAGCTCCACCAGTTGCACGAATTCGTTGCGCAGGCCGAATCGGTCATCGCCCCGGGCACCGCGAGCAAGGGTTTCAGTGTCCTTGAGGCTGAAATCACCGGTGTAACGACCGTCCTTGAGCTGCTGGGAGAACGCAGCAACGGCGGCGGCAAAACGCAGGTCTTCACTGGCCGGTACTACCTGACTGGCAATCGGCCGCTCGATCAGCAGACTTTTCCCACCCTCAGGCTTTTGATATCGCACACGCAGCATTGCCAATTCTCCGCTCTTTCCGGAAGCAACCGACTCCGATTGACCGTAGCGCAACGGCTCCAGCCAGCCCTTCTCGCCTGTCGGGACAATTTCATACAGCGCCGTCACCGTATGCCCTGCACCGATTTCACCGGCATCGACCTTGTCATTACTGAAATCCTCACGCTTGAGCGCGCGGTTCTCGTAACCGAGCAGCCGGTATTCACTGACCTGCGCCGGGTTGAATTCCACCTGCAATTTGACGTTTTTCGCCACCACGGCGAGGGTCGAACCCAACTGATCCACCAATACCTTGCGCGCCTCGCGCAGGTTGTCGATGTAGGCGTAGTTGCCGTCCCCGGCATCCGCCAGTTGCTCCATCAGGTGTTCATTGTAGTTATCCACACCGAAGCCCAGGGTGGTCAGGGAAATCCCGGTCTTGCGTTTATCCACAGCCATTTGCTTGAGGCTGTCGAAGTCGCTGACGCCGACGTTGAAATCACCGTCGGTGGCCAGCAGGATGCGGTTGATCCCTTTGGGAATGAAGGCTTGTTGCGCCATTTGGTAGGCCAGTTCGATGCCGGAGGCACCCGCGGTCGAGCCTCCCGCCGTCAATTGCTCGATGGCCGTGCGAATTTTCGCCTTTTCCCGTCCGGAGGTCGGCTCCAGCACCACTCGCGACTCGCCGGCATACACCACCAGCGACACGCGATCCTGTTCACGCAATTGATCGACCAGTAACTTCAGGGTGCTTTTGACCAGCGGCAGCCCCTCACGACGATCCATCGAGCCGGATACGTCCACCAGAAACACCAGATTGGCCGGTGCCAGCTCCGCCACCGAGCGGTCGGAGGCCTTGATGCCGATGCGCAACAAACGGGTATGCGGATTCCAGGGCGTCGCGGCCAGTTCCGTGGTTACACCGAAAGGTGATCCGTCGGTGGGCAGCGCATAGTCGTAGGGAAAGTAATTGACCATCTCCTCTAGCCGAACCGCGCCTTCTGGCGGCAATCGACCCTGATTGAGCAGTCGGCGGACGTTGGCATAGGCACCGGTGTCGACGTCGGCGCTGAAGGTCGAGACGGGTGTTTCGGCAACGCTGTGGATCGGATTATCAGCCAGGTTGGCATATTGTTCGCGCTGCTCGACGCGATAGCCCTGTGGATAACTTTCCCCGGCGGGCATCGGGGCAAAACTGGCCATCGGCGCTACGAGCGCGCTGCGTTTGGCCAGCGCGCGATCAGCCATGACCGCTTCGTGCTGTATCCGTGGACTGGATTCGGCCTGTGCCGGTGGTGGCACGGCAGCCGATTCCGGACTGGAGGAAACACCGCAACCGGCGACGACCAGCAGCACACCGGCAGCCAGGGGTCGCAGAAGCATCGAAGAAAGAGACATGGGGGCTGACCTCGAGGAAGAATTGATCCATTCAACCTCTGAGACGGGCAGCCCTTTGCGTTCGGGTTAAACGCCGCTGAATATTTTTCAGCGGTGATAACGCCGCACCGCACTGCTGTTGCGCAGCACATGGCCTTTGATCTTTTCCAGCAACTGGGCGCGGGTCAGGCCGGCCGGCAACGCATCGGGGGCCAGGTCCAGGGCGTAGATCTGAATGATGTAGTGATGAGCGCTGTCACCGGTCGGCGGGCACGGGCCGACATAGGTGGTCGTACCTTTGCTGTTGGTGCCACCGACGCCTTCGAAGGTCGGCTTGGTGCCGATGCCGGCCGGGATCTGCCGGGTCGTGGCCTTGATGCCGTAATGAACCCAGTGATCGACACCCAGGCCTTTCTGGCCGTCCGGATCGTGCATCACGATGGCATAGCTCTGTGTGGCGGCCGGGCCGGCATTCCAGCTCAGCGCCGGGGACAGGTTCTTGCCGCCGCAACCGGCAGCGTCGCTGGCGGCGGCCGCGGTGAACAGACGATTGTCCGAAACACCGGGAATGCTGAGGGTGAAGCGTTCCTGGGCCTGCGCCGGGAACTGCACGCAAAGGGCGACGGCAACGGCCGCCAGCCAAGGGTTGAGAGAGGTCAATCGGGTCATCCGGGAGCACCTTGTGCAGTTGGGCCTTCGTCGGCCTGCAAACTATAGCCGTACCGTTCGCACCGTGGCAGTGGGAAATGGCTGAACCTCGTAATCCGGGCCAGACTCGTAAGAGAAATACCCGTGGAGCACACTCATGTCCTTGCATCGTGTCGCCCGTTTCGCCGATGTACCTGAAGACCGAGGCCTTGAAGTACAGATCGGCGACTGCCGGATTGTCCTGTTGCGCACGGCTGGCCAGTTACGCGCGTTTCAGGGCGAATGCCCGCATGCCGGAGCCCCCCTGGCGGAGGGTGCCGTGTGCCATGGCCGGTTGATCTGCCCCTGGCACAAGGCAGCCTTTCGTCTTGAAGATGGCGCCTTGTGCGAGCCGCCGGCGCTGGACAGCCTCAAGCGCTACCCGCTGGAACTGCGCGGTGATGATGTCTGGGTCGATGACCAGCCTTTGCCGGATCCTCACAGCCCACCACTGGACGACCAACGCACCTTTGTCATCGTCGGCTCCGGCGCCGGAGGAACCGCGTGTGCCGCCGCCCTGCGGGAGAAAGGCTTTGGAGGGCGGATCGTGATGATCGACCGTGAACCGGACGCTGGCTACGACCGTACGGTATTGAGCAAATTTGTCCTGTCCGGCGAGATGCAATCACAGCAAACCCCGGCCTTGCGTGATGACGACTTCTACCGCGCGCAACACATCAACCGGGTTTCAGGCGAAGTCGTGGCCCTCGATGCGCCGACCAGAACCCTGAATCTGGCCGATGGCCGGACGCTGAACTACAGCGCCGCCGTCCTCGCAACCGGAGCGACGCCCAATACGCTGGCATTGCCCGGTGCAGACCTGCCGCAGGTATTTGTCCTGCGCTCGAGGTCACAGGCCGGACAGATCATGAGAACTGCAGAGCCGGGACAACGCGCCGTCATCATCGGTGACAGCTTTATCGCCCTCGAGTGTGCTTCAGCCCTGCGCCAGCACGGTCTCGAGGTGACGGTACTGGCGCGCCACGCCACGCCCTTCGCGGCGCAGTTCGGTGAGGCCACGGGCAAGGCTGTCCGAGCGCTGCACGAAGAGAACGGGGTGAAATTCATCGTCGATCACGCCGTCCGGGAGATCACTGGCGATGGCAGGGTCGAGGCGGTGTTGCTCGATAACGGTCTGCGTCTTTCGGCGGATCTGGTGCTGGCGGGGATCGGCGTGCATCCGGCGACCGCGGCGTTCACCTCATTACCGCTGGAGGAAGACCAATCGATTCGGGTTGATGCCGGCATGAAAGTCACCGACAACCTGTGGGCCATCGGCGATATCGCCACCTTCCCGTCAGGCGGCAAGCCAACGCGCATCGAACACTGGCGCCTGGCCCAGCAACATGCACGGATCGCTGCCGCCAATATGCTCGGCGCCGACGAACACTACCTCGACGTGCCGTATTTCTGGACCTGGCACTTCGGCCGCAATTACGACTATCTCGGCCATGCCGAACAGTGGGACGCCATCGAATTCATGGGCGAGCCCGAACAGCCGCCCTTCATCGGCCTGTTCGGCGCCGACGGCCTGGTGGTGGCTGCGGTGGCCTGTGAACGGGAGCGCGCCATGGCGCTGCTGGCTGAACGCATGAAACAGCCGCTGCCCATGGAAGAGGCCTGGCGGCTGATTCGCGCGGTCAGTTGAGCCGGTTCGTGGGATCGCGGTTATCGTCGTCCTCGGCGTGCAGAAAGATCACCCGTGGGTGCTCGAGCGGCGCCAGCGGTGGTGGCAGTTCCGCAGGCTCAACCGGCCACAGGTGCGGTACGACGTGACTGACGTCGCCTTCCTGATTGTTGTGGATGGTGATGACGCCCGGGCTGCGCAGCTTCTGCAGACGGTCATCGCACAGCTTGAAGCTTTTGCTCAGGCCGTCATCGTCAACCACCGGTGCAGCCAACCGACGCTGGGCGAAACTGCGGCTCTTGCGCTGTTGATAACGGGCCCAGGAAATCAGGATCACGGCATTGACCAGCGCCACCCACAGATAAACCTGCAGTGTGCCCAGGGCCTCGAACGCCGAGTTGTCGATACGCGGACCACCGGCATGGGTTTCAATCAACGGCCACAGTCCGCGTACCAGCAGATACAGCAGGCCGACCCAGGCCAGCACGGTGAGGATCACATCGATCACCACCAGAAAAGGTCGCTGGCGGGTCCGGATGATTTTCATTTGATGACCTCCTCTTCGTCGTCCTCGACCGGTTTGATCCCCCGATCGGGACTGACCCAACGCGCACGCTTCTGATGCTGGCCGAACAGCACCTTGGGAAAGCTGACCAGCGTGGTCAGCAGACTGATGAACCAGAACACCAACGGATACCAGACCACCCAGAACATCGTCCGACCGAGGCCCGGTTCGTAACGCCGGTCAATCACGATACTGACCGCGAATTGCACCAGGCAGACAAACGCCAGCAACAGCCCGGTGAACGCCGGCGGCATCAGGTGATGCACGGCAATTGCGTCGGGCAGGACCACGAATTTGCCGACGGCCCAGAAGATGACCGACAACAGGAACGTGAACGCCCAGCCGGTCGAGAGGCAATATTCGAACAGCAGCGGCCACAGGTAGCGATGGCGGTACTGCCAGATCCCCCGAATATTCTTGAACAGTACTTCGGCGCCGCCCTGGGCCCAGCGCAGGCGCTGTTTCCACAGACCGCGCAGGGTTTCCGGCATGAGGATCCAGCACAGGGCGCGGGGCTCGTAGAAGATGCTCCAGTGATCGAGTTGCAGTTTCCAGCTGATGTCGATGTCTTCGGTGATCATGTCCGGGCTCCAGTAGCCCACCCGGTTCAGCGCGGTGCGGCGGAACGCCACGATCACACCCGACACCGTGAAGATCCGTCCGAACACCCGCTGCGTGCGCTTGATCAGGCCGATGATCGACGAAAATTCGCCGACCTGGACTCGCCCGACCAGTGTCGAACGCGTGCGGATCCGTGGGTTGCCGGTCACCGCGCCAAGCCGCGCGTTGTCGAGCATCGGCGCCACCAGGTAGGCGGCGGTGTTCGGCGCCAGCAGCGCATCTCCGTCGATGCACACCAGATATTCGCTGCGCGCCGCAATGGCGCCCATGCGCAGGGCCACGGCCTTGCCCTGGTTTTCCGCCAGGTGCAGCACCCGCAGTCGTGGGTCTTCCTTGGCCAGGGCATCCAGCACTTGCGCGGTGTTGTCCTTGGAGCCGTCGTTGATCGCGATGACTTCGATGTTCGGGTAATGCTGGGCCAGCGCCGCGTGAATGGTGTCGGCAGCGTTATCGCCTTCGTTGTAGCAAGGGATCAGGATCGAAATCAGCGGTTCACCTGCCAGCGGCGGCGGCAGCGTGTCGTCCTTCCACGGCCAGTGCCGCTCCCAGTGCAGCCAGAAATACAGGCCGCCGGAAATCCACAACCCGGACATGAACAGCGGGTAGAAGAACACGAAGTCCATCAGGAATTGCCCGGTGACCAGAAAGATCAGCCCCAGCGGGACGCCGAGGACGATCGCCAGAACCAGCAGGGCGAGCAGTCTATCCAGCATGTCATGGGTTCCATTTGTTGGAGAGCGCAGGCCGCACGGTTTTCAGGTCCGGCAGGTTCTCGAGGAAATTGTCCGGGTAGTAGCCGAAACTGGTCGCGCCCTGACGCTTGAGACGGCCCATCCAGTCGGCCAGTAGTGCGCCATCGATGTCGGCCTGATCCTTTTTCGTCCAGTCCCGGGCCTGCAGTTCGAACACTGTGCGATCCAGCGCACCGGGGCGCTGCTTGATCTTCGCCACCAACTCTTCCAGCCACGGGCCGGATTGCGCATGGGTCTGTTTTTCCATGAGCGGCATGGCCATTGGCGCCGTCCAGTCGTAGCTCACGAGGAAATCGTCGAGGTTCTGCGCGAACCACGCTTCGCTCTCCGGGTTGAGAATCGGCTCGGCGAAGAGGTTGCGTGCAGTGAGCACTTGCGGTCCCCGGATCGCCCGCACCCTGGCAGTCAGTTCGTGGGTGAAATCGATCAGGTAGCGGCTCTTGAACCGGGTCCAGCGCTGCAGGGTGGCCGGATCTTCACGCAGGGCCGCAATCGAACCCGGCAGACCGTGGGCAGCGTAGGCCTTCAGGGCTTCAGGGCTGGCGTCCTCGAAGTCCGACAGCACGGCGTCGTCGTGGTAGAGGATGCCGTCGACCGAAGTCAGGCGCGCCACGTCTTCGTAGATCTCACCGATGATCCGCCGCACTTCGGGATCGAACGGCGACAGCCGCTTGTACTGATCAGGATCGACGGCGGTAGTGCCGGTCTTCGGATCCCAGCGCGTGACCCGTGGCAATTTCGAATCCAGCGCAAAGCTCAGCACCGGCATCCAGGCGAACACTTTCACGTGAGCCCGGGTACGCAGCTGCCAGGCGACACGGTCGAAGATATCGGCGCGTACCGGCAGATGACGGTTGGGGAAATACAGCGAATGCACCAGTCCATCGCCTTTCGGATCGGCGAAGGCCTGCAGGAACACGGTGTTGGCGCCCATGTCGGCCATGCGCTGGATCAGCTTGCCGAGGTTGACTTCCTGTTGTGCGGGGTCCGGGTCATAAACGTTGTCCAGGTCGACGTGCACCACACGCATGGGAGAGTCGGACTGCACTGCGACGATGCTGTTGGCAAAATGCTCGCCATCCGGGTCTGAAGCGACGAGGAAACGCGGGCTGCTCATCAGATTGTCGAGGGCATCGAGACCGTCATCGAGGGTCAGGGCCATTTCGTAGCCCTGCTCGCCCACGACAGCCAGCGAAGTGCCATCCGCCGTACCGTAAGGCCAGACCCAGACCCGTGGTTTCTTGCCGGTGGCCTTGCGGATTTTTTCCGAGATGGTAACCACGTCGGTGCGGATCCGCGCCTGGAAATCCGCCTCGGATTCATAGCGTCTGGTCACTGGATCGTAACGCCGGGTCGCGGCCGCCGGCTGCAGGTTGCCTTGCGGGTTGGCGAGGATGCCTTTGTGGCTGGCATCAGTGTGGGCGGCGATTTCCACCAGGCCCGATTGCGAGATTTCCCGTATTTGATCCCACGTCAGAAAATCGGAGCGCTGACGCGGAGTGCCGGCGAAATCCACTGGCTGATTCAGCGGTGTGTCGATCCAGACGCCCACTGGTGCCAGCAGCGCATGCCAGTTGTAGGCGCGCAGCACCGGCATCACGCGGGTATAGAAACTCGAATAGCCATCGTCGAAGCTGAGCAGGATCGCCTTGGGCGGCAGTTCCGGCCCGCCCTTGCGCGCAGCCATGATCTGATCGACCGTCACCGGCTTGTAGCCGTTTTCCCGCAGCCACGCCAGTTGCTCGATCATACGCTCGGTGCGCACGGCCACCACGGCCTGATCGGGGTCGCGATCCTCGACGTCGTGATAGGCGATACCCAGCACGTGGTTTTTCGGCCACGGCTTCTCATTGGCCGCCACCGGACGCTCGGACGGCGGCGCGAAGGCCGGAGCCTGCTGGGCGCAGGCGCTGACCAGCAGCGCTCCCAGCAAAAGGATGAAACGCGAAATCAAAGGCATCTTCAAACTCTTCTAGAAGCGGAAAGTGAGGTCGACGAGCAGACGCAGATCGGTTTCCCGGTCACCGTCGTAGGGCCGGTTGATCACACTGAACAAACCGCCCACCTCGAACACGTCGTTCCAGGCATAGCGCTGGCCGTAGCCCAGCATCGCCATGCCGCCGGTGCCGTGATCACGCTGGCTGTACGTGCCCGCCCCCGCCTGGAACTGCTGGCTCCAGGAGGTTTCGTAGCGGTGGTAGAGCACATGGTTGACGTTGACCGTCGGCATCACGCTGAAGTCCGACTTCGGGTTGAAGTACGGCACGTCTTCGGATTTGGAGTTATGGCTGGTGCTGACCTCCAGACCGGCGTCGACCTGTACGTGGGGGGTGCTGTAGACGCCTTCTCGACCGGTCAGCAAGGCTTCGACACGGTTGTTGCCGTCGCTGAAGTGCGACGGGCTGACCGACAGTTTCCATTCGCGGCTTTCGTTGGCGCGCCAGCGGATGAAACCACTGCCGCCGTTGGCCTTGATGTTGCTGTTCAACGCACGCAGCGGAGTGTCCGCCGACAGGTATTCAAGACTGCCGCCGTACTGCCAGTGGTCATTGATGTCCCGGGCAATCGCCAGACGCGCGCCCTGCTTGTCGCCGTAACCATAGGAATGGTTGGAGACTTCGGCTTCAAGGGTCATGTCACGGGTGCGCCGTTCCAGGCCGACGCGCTGGAAACGGTGGTTGCCGGTACCTTCAGCGAAATCGCCGGTGGCGTAACCGATTCCCGCGAACACACGCCAGTCTTCATTGATCGGCGGGCTGTACAGCGTGCTCTGGATGCCGAAATCGCGGCTGCCGCTGACCGCTCCCGCCCCGCCGCTGCCGCCACCGTTGGCCTTGCCGCCATAGGCTTCGACGCGCAGTTCGGACATGTCATGCACCTCACGCTCGCGGGCGGCGCGCTGCACCTGGCGGTTGTCCGGGAAGCGTTGCACGACATCGTCGGTCAGGGCATCCATCTGCCGCCATTCCTGAAGTGTCATGGCGGTACGGGCCTGAGCCACTTCCAGGCCCATGTCCCGGGGCACCATGCTCTCGACTTCCTTGAGTTGGGTCTCGGCACGGCGCGGCCACTGACGCGCCAGGTAAAGATCGGCCTGGGACAGACGCAGACCGACGTTGCCCGGCGCCTGATCGACCAGCGTCTGCAAGCGATCCTCACCATGGGGCAAGTCCGCGCCATAGGTGCCGGCGGCCTGGGCCGACAGCAGTTGCGCATCCATCCAGTCGTCGCTGGGGTTACCGATCGGCAAGCCCTTGAGTTCGACGCGTGGTTTCTCGTTTTTGGCCAGATCCTCCGCGACCTTGCGCGCTTCTTCGGCACGGTCGCTCTCGAGCAGCGAGTAATACAGCGCCGTGGTGTCTTCAAGGCGATCGCCGGCATCGGCGTCCGGTGCCGAAAGCACCTGGCGATACAGGTCGGTGGAGACTTCCGGCTGACGCTGATCCAGATAGGAAGCGGCCACCCAGCGCAGGGCATAGGTCGGGATCTTCACGCCTTCGGCTTGCAGCTTCTGGTATTCGGTAATGACCTCGGCGGTGCGCGCCCGGGCCTTGAGCGCGCCCATGCGGTCGATGCGCCAGCGGGTCACGTCGTCGTGGGCGCTGGCGTCCGGAGTCCAGGTGGCGAGCAGTTTGTCGTAGTCGGCCAGCGCGCGGTCGGCGATCACATAACGTTCTTTTTCGCTGCGGGTGGCGAATTCGGCGAGACGCACCCGTTCGGCAGCCAGATCGCCTTCGAGGCGCCGCAGCGTCACCGGGTCGATCAGCCCCGGGCGCTGGTTGGCCAGGCGCAGTGCAGGCTCGGGCAGACGGGCCTTTTGCAGGGCGACCACGTATTCACGGGCGACTTCCGGTTTGCTGCCGGCGCGAACGAAGGCCTGGTCGTATTCGAACAGCGCGTCGTATTGTTTGCCGGCACGGGTCAGGGCGTAGCCCAGTGCGAGGCGGCGCGAAGGGTCATCGGGCCTGGCGGCAACCAGCGCCCTGGCGCGGGTCACGGCTTCATCGGGTTTGCCGGAGTCTGCCTGGGTCAGCGCCAGACCGAGTTGCAGGTCGGCATTGTTCGGCTCCAGCGCCAGGGCTTTGTTGTAGACCTCGATGGCCTGGTCCCAGCGTTTGAGATTACGATAGGCGCGGGCGGTGGCGGTCAGGGCCTGAATCGGCAATGCATGGCCGCGCCCCTGTGTCTCGTAGACCTGCACCACTTCGGCGTCGAGGCCGGCCCAACTGGCGATTTGCAGATGATCGCTGATCTGCCCCGTGGTGGCCTGGGCTGGCGGCACCTGACGCAAAGCGGTCAGCGCAGGCGTGTAATGACCTGCCCGGGCATCGAGCACCATTTGATCATAGGCCGTATCGGCCAACGCAATCGCAGGCCACAGCAACTGGCTGCACAGCGCGACTCGAAACAAAGGGCGTAAACCACGATGTAATACGGGAACATCAATACGCGGCATTCGTCAGCATCCTTACATGGCCAGCCGGGTAGCTACGCCCCCCCTTGCCCGATTCGTGACGGCGGCCAAGTCAGTATCACTTGGCCAAACTTATCCAAGCAGTCTTGCACGCAAGCGTAGACCAATATTCAGAACACAATATTTGTTCAGATTCATGACCGAAAACACGGGTTCGCGCCGTCGACGAGAACGCCAGACAGCAAAACGCCCGGCCTTCGCGGATAGCGAAGGCCGGGCGCCGGGTGTTGCGAAGGTTTACTGTTCCTGGCTGACGCTGACGCCGGCGAATTTGCTCATCAGGAAGCCGACGAATTGCTCGACGGTCATTTTCTGGCCGTTGAACTCCACCTGATTGGCGGCGTAATGCAATTTGGTCGTCACATTGGTGCCATCCAGCGTCGCCAGCTGCGAGCCCACGGCCATGCCCGAGAACATGTCAGCGGCAGCGCTGGCCTGGTCGACAATGGCTTTGGCGTCGGTCTGGCCATCGACCTGCGCCTGCACGCTGAGCAGATCCACCAGCATTGGCTTGGACACCCGCACATTGAGGTCGAGCAGGGCGATCAGTTGCTTGCCCAGTTGATCCGGCGGCAGGTCCATCGAAGCCGGTTTGGTCAGGTCGAGCACCAGATTGGCACGGCTCTCGCCGTTGGCGGTTTTCAGCGACAGATCTTCCAGCGCCAGTTGCGGCCCGGCGGCCAGCAGTTTCTGCAGGTCAGCCTTGACCTGCGCGGACTCGGCTTCGGTCAGGTTCAGCTCCGGTGCCGGCAAACCGGCGGCGGTCGCTTCGGCGGCGGCCTGTTCATAAGGCTGCAGTTTGGTCTGGTAGATCTGCATCAGCGACATCGCCGACGGAATGTCGAGATTCTTCAGGCTCATGGCCAGGTTGGCCGAGCCGATTTTCTTGTCGTTGAGCGTGATTTCACCGATTTTGTAGTCCGCACGACCGGAAGCGCTGCTGCCGTTCTCTTCGGTGAGGTTCTTCATTTCGAAGTTCTTCACGCCCAGCACCGACTGTTTGGCACCGAAGGTGGTCTTGCTGCCGGTCAGCTCCAGCGTGTTCTCGCCGGCGTAATAGCCGTAGCTGCTCTTGGTCAGGTTGCTGGCCAGGGTCAGGCCATTGAGCTCGACCTGAACCGGCGCCTGATCTTCGGCCACGGTGGTCAGGTGCAGGCTGTCCATGTAACCGTTGGCCTTGACCTTCTGCGCCTGGGCGCTGGCGGAAATGTCCATGTTCAGCCCGGAAAACTTCAGGCTCGACTTGTCGTCCAGCGCGGTCTCCAGCGGCAGCAGTTCGATGTTGCCGGTGGTG
The DNA here is from genome assembly GCF_046231795.1 of Pseudomonas sp. KCJK9016. NCBI lineage: Bacteria > Pseudomonadati > Pseudomonadota > Gammaproteobacteria > Pseudomonadales > Pseudomonadaceae > Pseudomonas > Pseudomonas sp. KCJK9016. Next base: position 191,320 of record NZ_JBJJMM010000005.1, read on the forward strand.
GACTGGTCGTAGCCGATGTTGACCACACCCTTCAGTGGCGCAGCGCCCTTGGTGGCGGCGAACCATTTTTCGGTGACCGGGGTCTTTTCCAGCTCATAGTGACTGGTGGCCATGACCGGCAGCCATTTGAGCGATACCAGACGCGAGAAAGGCAGCGGACCGTGTTCGATGTGATCGACGAACAACAACTCGACCGGCGCTTCGCCGAACAGCTCGCCTTCGCCCTTGAGGCGATAGTGTGCAGTACTGCTGAAGGTATGACGCTCCAGCGACACCAGTTCCAGCGATGCGCTGCCGTTGGAGCCGGCCATGGCGGTCTGCAACTCTTTGTTGGCGTCGACAACGGCGTTATTGAGCACGCCTTCGATCCTGGTGCCGGTGTACCAGGCCCCGCCGACGCTGATGGCGCCGATGGCAACAACAATTCCGAGAAGCACGCCTGCTGATTTATTCATGAATGACCTGATCGATTTCCGTGGCTGAAGGTGTGGTCGTCTTCCGTGAACCCGTGACCGGGCCGTGGCTCGACTCCGTTAAAAATGCTGGAAGGTTAGCATTCGTATACTTTCAAGGTTCGTTTTTTAGCGCTCGACGCCGCGTTTGGCCACTAGGCTGCCTTGGCTCCCAGCAAGAGTCGCAAATCCTTCATGCTGCTCTGAATCATGGTTGAAGCGAACTCTCCGTCGTAACGGATGCTCGATTCGTAATAGCGGTAATCGCTTGAAGCCCGACGGACCGAGGACAACCAGTTAAACGACCCCACTACCAGCCAGGACTCGTCTACCAACAACATTTTTCCGTGAACGCTGCGGACCTTGGTATTCCTGAAAATGGCACCTGCGCGCTCGAGCTCCTCGACACAAGCCTTGAACGACTCGACTTTTTGTTGCTCGCCCGCGCACAACGCCTCGCTGCTGATTACGACAACCTTGACTCCCCGGAGACGAGCTTCCCGGATCAGAGCAAGTACATTGTCTTGCTGGATAGCGTCCTTCGACAGATAGGGTGACACGACAATCAGCTGTCGTTGAGCGCTTTCGAATGCCGAACGCAACGTTGTCCTGTGACCTTCAAGATCGCTGATCTGCTCGGTGAAGTCAGGGTTATAGGCAGGAACCAGCCACTGGAGCGGTACGCCTTTGAGTTCATGCCGCTCTTCCCTGAAAAGATGTTTGCCGAGAATCGCGGAGGGCGTATTTCCAATCGGATTGAACAGATTCATGTTGCCAAACACCAGAAACGCATCCTGGGCACGGGAAATGGCCACATTCAACAGTGACCCTCCATCCTTATCGAAAAATGGCGACCCTGGTTCGGTGTCCAGGCCGTATGTTGGAGAAAAAATGACCACTCTACGTTCGGCCCCCTGCAGACTGTGGACCGTACCCACCGTAATCCCGTGATCTGCACCGAGGCTGTTGTCCAGTGCCTGACGAATCGCCGAGGACTGCGCCGCGAAAGGCGTGACAACTGCCACCAGATCCTTGAACGCCTTCTGGTCTGCGGCGAACGCCGATTCGATTTCAGCGCGATGGGTTTTCAGCCAGTAGGCGATGACCTGCGCTTCGACTTTGTTGCAACGACTCTTCCCGACTCGCTGATCCAGCCCTGACAGATGCACATAACCCAGGCTCGGGTTCAGCCGTCTTGGTGCTTCGTCACGACAAGGCTCCAACAACTGTTTGTAGACCAACTCGTTGCACACCTCGATGATCTCCGACCAGCATCGCCGATGCTCACTGAGAAACATGCCTCGCCCCCGCCTGGCGTGCTTGGTATAGGGGGTTGCCAGTTGCGCAACCTGCATCAGATTGCCGGAGGATGCCGCCTTGCCAGACTCACAAAACGCATCCCAGCCTGAATCCATCAATCCAAAATGCCGTGCATTGGACAGGTCGATCGATTTGGGCAGACCATGTACCGGCGAGATCTGATCCACGTCACCGACTACCAGCGCCCGTTTGGCCAGCGCAAACGCGGGTATACCAATTTGCGAAGCGACCTGGCCGGCTTCATCGACGATCAGCAGATCGATGCATTCGAGCATCGGCTGGTTCTGGCCATTCCATCCGCTGAAGCGCTTGGGCAATGAATAAAGGGTCACAACCGAACAAGGAAAAAGCTTGGCCAGACGCCGGTATTGGCGTTCGATCCGATCCGGAGACTGGGTATCTTCCACTTTCTTGTAGCGATCGAGCGTTTCTTCGACTTCTGACAGATAACGCGCCTCCCAATAGTGGGTAGCCCATTTGAAGGCTTCAAATCTCGCGCCCATATCCAGCGCGTTCTGGATCAGCGGTGTTTCAAGTCGGCCATCGCCTCCCGCCACGCGTTCCAGACGAGTAACAATACTATTGAGCGCGTGGATCGACGCTTGCGTCTTGCTAAGTTTTTCCTGTGCGTCTTCCTCTGCTTTCGCCAACGACGATTCCTGATCCGCAATCAATTGCTCCAGCGCCTGACGATTACCAACCTGCTTCAACCGGGCCCCGAGGATTTCTCCGTGATCGATGACCGCTTGAGCTAAGAAAACATCATCACGCCTGGTTCTTGCCGACTCGATCCCGCACCAAGCCAAAAAAGTACAGAAAACACTTTCCGTACCAACATGACGCTTCCACGCGAGCTTGGCCATTTGAAGCTTCACACCCCTGGCCGCCAAGTCCCTCTGCTGACCTTTTGTTTCATCGATCAGTGATTGCAGGGCCGTGCGTGCTTCACTGACCATTTCTTGCGAAACAACTGGCTCGCCAAACAAATCATTAAGCGCGGCAAGGTCAGCCGACACTTGCTCGATTATGTTGCAGCAGTTCTCAAGCTTGGCATGAAGAGCTTCGATGGCGGCAGCAAGTGTTGGCTCTCTTAATCGTCCAAGCGCGTCTTGCGCACACTTGAGAAACTCGTCGCGAGCAAGCTCGAAACCTTCGCGCTTTTCGATCAACTGAAAATCGTGCACGGACTTCTTGCCCATGCCCTTGAGCGCATGAACCTGAAATCCTTGCTTGTCGTTTTCCCGGCTTTTAGCCGGCATGTAGAGCCCGTAACTTTCAAGCCCCTTGATCCAACGACCCGCCAAGGGGCCGGCTTTTTCCTTGACCTTGGCGAAAGCCTCGAGAATGTTGAGAACAGCTTGATTATTGGTAGACGCAGCGACAATCAGCGGAGGTTCTTGCTGCGCCCGCGCCTGTTTGATCCACAAAGTGGCGATGACACTGAGCAGTAACGTTGTTTTCCCGGTGCCCGGAGGACCGTCGACGGCAGTAATGGCTGCAGGCAACGAAAAAAAATGCATCAGCGATTCACGCTGGGACGGCGACAACCCGTATCGGCACTCCATTTGTCCAAGATGTTCTTTCGAAACGGACAACTGTTGTTGCTGGGTCAGTAGCGGTTTCTCGGTAGCGGGTGTGATGAGTGTTTCCAGCAACCCTGCCTTCAGGTTGTCCTGCTGTCGCAAATGATCCAGGAGCGTCTGGATCCCTTGCGCCGCACCGCCGGTTGAAGTCCCGAGCATGATCAGTGGGTGATTGAGCCTTTCATACTGATCGATCTCCAGGTTGTCCCAATCTTCGCCTGACACCTGAAGACAAAACGCTCTCGCACTCTTTATCAGACTGTTCCAGTCAGTCGGACGGGTGAGCTGGGCATAAAACGCATCGACTTCCTGAACCGTACCGATCGTCACCTGGTAAGCACTCGGCGCCAGAAAATTTCGTGGCGTCACGGGCAAGCGATTTTCGGGATCCAGGTTGAGCGAACCGTCACGCTCCAGCAGCCCGAAGAAAAAGAGCGGAACCATATGCTCCGGCAACAAGTTGCTCGGGCGCCCATGCTCTGGCCGCAAGCCGAACAATAGCGGACAGACGATCACCCGCAACGGCCAGCCTTCATCGGCCGAGATCCGGGTTTCAGTCTCGGCTGACTTGGATCGGGGACGTTGCGCATACAACGATTTGCAGCAATGACTGGACAGTTTTCCTCGGATGATTTCATCCAGCGTCAACGCTGGCGATGCCTTCTCCAGATCCGGCATCAAATTACAGGCATCCGACAAAGAGGCACTCAAGTAGTCAAGATGAACCTTTACATTCCTTTGCATCAGTTTTTGCTGCCATGACAGAGAGCTTGCCCTCATTATGCCAGCACGACAACACAACCCCACCTACTTTCAGGAATACTGCACCTCGATTTCATCAAGCTGATGATCGAAGCTTTTCAGCCGTGCGCTCCATGTGTACACCAGCACCTCGAAATCCCGGTCGATCACCGCCCCGCCAGGACCGTCGCCGCGCGGGTCGCAGAAGTCCAGCTGGTAACGCTCGCGGGCCATGGCCGTGGCCACGTCGGACAGTTCCCGGGCGTTGTTCAGCCAGTGCCAGCCTTCATCGGCGACTTGCCTGTCGAGCTCCAGACACTGCTTCTTCAGGGCCTCGAGGCTCTTTTCCAGCGGGGTGCCGGTGAGTTCGCCCATGACTTCGGCGAAGGTGCGCCCCGGTTGCCAGTAGCTGCCCCAGAAGTAGCGGTCGAACACGGTTTCGACCTTGCGCAGCGCGACTTTGGTGTCCCAGATCAGCAACAGGGTCTTGCTTTGTTCAAGCTGTCTTTTTTTGAGCCGCTGCACCTGCACCGACGCCCAGGCCACCACCACGATCGCCATGACCGCGATCAACGCGGTCGCGCTGTCGAGGAAGACCATCGCCTTGTCGATCTGATGGGCCAGCATGATGCCGTAGAAATAGGTGGCCGATAGCAGCACCAGTGCGACCAGCGCGCACCAGAAGCCGAGAGCGTAAGGGTTTTTCATTATTGGTTTCCCCTGGACCTGCGCTAGCAATGTGCACTGAAAAGGCGCCTTGCTCAGGGCGCCCCCCCAACACTTCAAAGCATAGCAACGGCTTCAGGGTTTGCTGGCGCTCGAGACTTGCGTTCGTCCGCTTTCCCAGCCGCCGCCGAGGGCGAGGAACAGATCGATCTGGCTCATGGCGACCTGGGTGTTGGCAGCGGCCAGTTGCGCGGTGACATCGGTGTAGGTGCGAGTGGCTTGCAGGTCGGCGAGGAACGACTCGCGGCCCGCCTGGAAGAAGCGGTGAGTCTGATCAGCCGCCAGCTTCGCCGATTGCTCGGCATCGGCCAGGGCATCGCGGCGTTGCAACAGCGCAGTGTACTGAGCCAGACCGGTCTGGGTTTCGCGAATGGCGTTCAGCACCACGCCATCGAAATGCGCCAGTGCACCCTGGGTCGAGGCCTCGGCTTCACGAATCCGCGCCCGTGCAGCGTTGGTCGGCACCTTCCAGCTCAGCGACGGACCGAATCCCCAGCGATTGGTCGACGGATCGCCAAGGTCGGAGACAATCCCCACCGTGCCGATCGTCGCGCCAAAACTGATGTCCGGGTACAGCTCGCCGGTGGCGATGCCGATACCGGCGGTAGCAGCCGCCAGTCGCCGCTCGGCCTGGCGGATGTCCGGACGGCGCTTGAGCAGCGCGGCGCCATCGCCGACCGGCACCAACTGGGCGATTTTCGGCAGTTCGGCGCAGGTGGCGGTGCCGGCCGGCAATTGATCGACCGGTTTGGCCAACAGCATCGACAGACGGAACAGCCCGGCCTGACGTGCGGCCTCATAACGTGGCAAATCGGCACGCAGCGACTTGAATTGGGTTTGCGAGCGCGTGACCTGGGTTTCATCGCCACGCCCGGCATCGCGCAGACGCTGGATCAACTCGGTGCTCCGGGATTGCAGGTCGAGGGAATGCTGGGCGATTTCCCGTTCTTCGTTGGCCGCGCAGACCTGGGTGTAAGCCCGGACGACATCGGCGACCAGGGTGATGCGCGCGGTGTCGGCTGCGGCCTGAGTCGCATCGGCGTTGGCTTTCGCCGCTTCGATCCCGCGTTGCAAAACGCCCCACAGATCGAACTGATACGAGGCACTGATGCCGATGTCGGCGACGTTGGCCACCGGAACTTTCTCCGGCAGCAGGAATGCCTGACCGGACTCCTGCAAACGCTGAGCGCCCATTTTCACGCCGCCGCTCCAGCCACCGGCCGCCTCGGCCTCATCGACCTGTGCCCGGGCCCGCGACAGGTTCGCCGCCGCCACCCGCAGATCGGTGTTGGACGCCATGGCCTGCTGCACCAGTTGGTCCAGGCGCGGATCCCGATACAACCGCCACCAGTCCGCCGGCACCGGACTGGAAACCACAGGCTTGCCGGCCACCGCCAGGTCACCTTGAAAATCCTTGCGCTGAATCGCTGCATCAGCGGGCAAGTGATAGTCCGGCCCGACCATGGAACAGGCCGACAGCATCATGCCCAGACCGACGATCATCAGGGCCCTGCTCATTTTGCGGGCTCCTGTTGGTCATCGATGATCGACACCGTGGCGGTACGTCCGGCGATCATGCGGAAGTCTTGCGGTACGTCGTCGAAGGCGATACGCACCGGAATCCGCTGGGCCAGTCGCACCCAGCTGAACGCCGGGTTGACGTTGGGCAGCAGGTTGCTGCCGCTCGAGCGGTCACGGTCCTCGATACCGGCGACAATGCTTTCGACATGCCCGCGCAAACGGGCGCGGTCGCCGATCACACGAATGTCCACCGACTGACCGATGTGGATGCCATCGAGTTTGGTCTCTTCGAAATAGCCGTCGATGTGGAACGAGTTACTGTCGACCACCGACAACACCGGGCGCCCGGCGGTGACGAACTCCTGGGCACGCGGCGCACGATCGTTGACGTAGCCGTCCACCGGGCTGCGGATCACCGAACGGTCGAGGTTCAGTTGGGCGCTGTCCACGGTCACCAGCGCTTCGGCCAGTGCCGATTGCGCGCGGGCGACTTTCGACTGACTTTCTTCCAGTTGCTCGGTCGGCACCAGATTACCCAGACCCCGGTTGCGCTTGGCTTCACGCTGGGCCTGGGCGAGGGTTTCTTCGCGGTCGGCAACGGCCGCTTTGGCCTGGCGCAACGCCAGTTTGAAGCGGTCCTGATCGATGCTGAACAGCACCTGGCCGCGCTTCACCAACTGGTTATCCTTGACCTCGACCTGCTGGATCAGCCCGGACACGTCCGGGGCGATCTGCACGATATCGGCGCGGATGTGGCCGTCACGGGTCCAGGGGGCGAACATGTAATACATCACCATGCGCCAGACTACGACGACGGCGAAAGCCACGATCAGCAAGGTCAGCATCACGCGACCGATAGTCAAAAACGGTTTTTTCATGTCATCAGGTATCGACTGAGTGCGTCCACGCCGTACAGCATCACGGCGTAGAGGGCCACGTTGAACAATGCCCGGTGCCAGACCAGACGGTAGAAATGCAGACGTGTGAGCACGCCATGTACCAGCACGAACAGCACATAGGTGATGCCCATCAGCACCAGCAGGGTCGGCAGGAAGATGCCGCTGATATCCAGGTCACCGATCACAGGGGCGCTCCTTCAGGCAGGGGTTCTTCGGGCTCGGCGCTGGAGACGAATTCGACGCCGGGCAACAGCGCCAGCCGCAAACCGCTCAAGGCGTGCAACAGGTGCAACCGGGTTTCTTCATCGCCGTGGCCGTTGAGCGCACGACGGGTGCGGTCCATTGTCATCAGCAACGGACTCGGCGCCGGCAAGCGTTCGCCGGCCTTGAGGCAGGCGCGGAAATATTCGCCGACCTCGTTCACCACCTGCTGCAACAGCACGTTCGGCACGCCGGTCACACGCGGGGTGTAGGCCAGCAGATCGAGCAGGTTCAGGCCCACACGCACTTCACGCAGGGCGATACCGGTGTCCTGACCGGTCAGCGCCAGACGCGGCAGGTGCTGCATCAGGCGGTCGAGCAATTGCACACCCAGTTGCCGGTGCTCGGCGAGGTTCGCCGGTTCGGTCATGTTGACGATGTCTTTCCAACTGAAACGGGTCAGGCGCTTGGCCGCCAGTTCGGCACCGAACGGGCGGGCGATCAGGGTCCAGATGAAAGCGAACAACAACCCCATCGGGCCCGCCAGGTTGGAGTTGGCGAAAGCAAAGAAGTCGGCGTCATACGCACCGGAAATGCTGATGAACGACGACGTATTCACCAGCGTCAGCAGCATGCCGAGGTAGAACCGTGGCTGCACCGTCAGGGTGCCGACGCAGATGAACGGAACGGCAAACGCCAGCACCAGCATCGGGAAGTCATGCAGGTTCGGCAGCACCAGAAACAGGTAAAGGCTGGCGAACAGCACCGACATCCCTGTCCAGAAAAAGAACCGGTAGATCTGCGGGGCCGGGTCGTCCATCGAGGCGAAAAAACTGCACGACACCGCCGCCAGAATCACCGCGCTGCCGCCGTCGGTCCAGCCCAGAAGAATCCACAGCACGGAGGCGACGATGATCGCCAGAATGGTCGAGCCCACCGAATACAGCATCAGCCCACGGTCAAGAAATGGCGTCAGACGACCGAGGCGCCAATGGCGATAGACCGCACGCCAGCTGTCCTGGCGTTCGCACAGGATCGCGTCCTGCAGACTGCGGCAGTCCTGCCACAGATCGACGAATTCGCCGAGGCGGTACAGCGCGTTGGAAAACAGCAATTGCTTGCGGTCTTCCAGTGCTTCGGCACTTGGCTGCAAGGCTTCGAGCTGATTGCGCAGGGCTTGCCAGCGGTCGAGATCGGCGTCTTTGTAGCCGAGCCATTCGCGGGTGGCGCTGAGCAGCGGCGCGAATTTTTCCACCAGTTCCGGCGTGCGCCGTTCGAGAGCGTAGAGCGAATCTTCCAGCGCATCGATCACCGGCAGCAGATGGATCATCCGCCCGCGCAGTTCCTTGGTATTGCGCACGGTTTGCGGTCGCGCGCCTTCGTGGGGCAACTGGCCGATCATCAATTCCAGGCTGTTGAAACTGCCGACCATGGCCATGCGCAGGGCGGTGACTTCTTCGGGATTCACGTCACGGCTGAGGAATTTCAGGCTGTAAGTGGTCGCATCGGCGAACCACTTGCCTACGGCATCGTTGAACACCGGCGCCAGGCGCCGAGGCCAGAACATCGCACCGACCACCGCCGCCACCGCGATGCCGAGGAAGATCTCTTCGGTACGTGCCTCCGCCACGTCCCACACCGCCAGCGGGTTATCCACCACCGGCAGGGCAATCAGCGGCAAGGTGTAACCGGCCAACATCAGGGCGTAGTTGTTGGCGGTGCGCAGATGCAGAGACAGGAACAGCAGAATCCCGGTCCACAACGCGATGACCACCACCAGCACGTAAGGGCTCTGGACGAACATCGGCACGAACAGCACCGCCGCGGCAGCGCCGAGGAACGTACCGATCGCCCGGTACAATGCCTTGGAACTGGTCGGGCCGAGAAACGGGCTGGAGACGATGTACACCGTGGCCATCGCCCAATACGGACGCGGCATCTGCATGAGCAAGGCGATGTACAGCGCAATCATCGAGGCCGCGAAAGTACGGATCCCGTAGAACCAGTCGCGGGCCGGAGGAATGCCGGTAAAAAAGCCGTTCACGGATGGATCACCGCTGGCGGGCTCGCCGCCTCGAAAGCTCTCAATACTCGAAGCGTAGCTGCCAGATCACTCTGGTCGATGCCTTCGAGCACTTCATGACGCAGACGCACCAGTTCGGTTTCCACCGCTTGTACCAGCTCGCGGCCGGTGTCGGTCAGGCTCAGGCATTTGGCCCGGCGATCCTGGGCGTCTTCGGTGCGGCACACGTAGCCGGCGTGACATAGCTGATCGAGCAACCGCACCAGCGAAGGGCTCTCCATCCCCGCGGCCTGAGCCACCTGCACCTGACGCACACCCTCGCCCAGACGTCCGATCATCAAGAGCGGGACGGCGCAGGCTTCGGAAATTCCGTAGTTGACCAGCGTGGTCTGGCAGATCTTCCGCCAATGCCTGGCGGCCACCACCATGGCACTGCTGATGTTCATCTGGAGGGATTCGAGGTCGTTCGGCACGAGGGAATGCACACACTGTTAGTTTGCTAACTATCAATATGGCATTGGATGGGAAATTCAGTCAAGTTTTGAAACAAATCCATGTTCAAGTGTGAATTCAGAAAAATGATCTCTCCCTGACTTCTGCGCTGTTTTTTTACATTTCGGTCTTTTCAGACATTTTTCTACACCCCCCGCCCCTTCCTCAACATCACATCCAGCTGATCCACCACCTCCGCCCAATCCGCATCGTCAAGAATCTCGTCCCGCAAGAAATCCGCCTGGCTTTTGGTCCAGAAAAACGCATCACACAGGTGCAATTCGGGCTTGAGCGGTGAATGGGCGGCGATGAACTGGTCGATGCTGACCGGGTCGTTTGGCAGACCGAGCTGTTTGAACAGGGACGGAAGGCTGTGCGTCGGGCTTTCCATGTTGGAACTCCTGCGAGATTCATAGGGTGTGAAAGATTTTTCGCGAGCAGGCTCGCTCCCACAGGTTCAGCGCAGAATCTGCTCGCGATTGGCGTCGGCACAGACGCTGGAAAACCTACTGACTCAACTCCCGCACCTGCGCATGGGGCACCATTCTCAGAAACTCGGGCATGCTCATGTGCAGCAGGTTGTGGTGGTTGCCGGCCTCCAGGTAGATGTCTTTCTGCCGGGTCACAAGCGGGTCGATAACCATGTCCAGGCCATAGGAATCGCCCAGCGGCGGCACCGCGCCACGCTCGCAGTCATCGAACAGATGCGCCAGGGTGCTTTCGCGGGTGATCTGCCACTCGCCGCTGGTGCGCACCTTGCTCAGGTCCAGATGGCGGCTGGCGGGCAGCACGGCCATCAGGTAATGCCCGTGGTGGTCGTCGAGGATCACCGATTTGGCCACCCGTTCCGCCGGAATTCCCGCAACCCGCGCCGTTTCCAGGCTGCTGCTGGAATGCGGATGGGCGACGATGTCGTATTCGCATTGCGCCCGGGTCAGGCTGCTCTGCACTTTTTTTGCCATGCGCATGATGCACCTCGGTGCCCGTCGACGCTGCGTGGCGGGCGGTGATGAACGTTGTTCCCGTCCTTGAAAGTCTAGTCGGACACGCCGCGGACGCAGGAAATTCCGCTCACTGGCGGCATGGGCAGGTCGACCGGAATTCATCCGGCCCCGGGCTCAACTAGACTGTAAAGAGAACCCCTGACTCTCCCGGAGGGTCACGTGAACATCCGTTGCTGTGTATGGGTCCTGTTGATGCTGTTGAGCGGATCGGCGTTGTCTGCAGACGCGCCGGTGCCCGACATCGATCCTTTCGGTCTGTGGTTGATCACCCTGGGCATCTGCTTTCTGATCGCCGAAGCCGTGCTGCCCAATTACGGAGTCATCGGTCTTGCCGGGCTTGTCATGTTCGTGGTCGGCGCGCTGATCCTGAACAACACCGCACTGCCGGTGCCGATGATGATCGGCCTCGGTCTGGTCAGCGCCCTGTTGCTGATCGCGTTGCTGATCCGTGCTCTGAGAACCCGGCCACGCCATCCGGTCAGCGGCGACGCCGGCCTGGTCGGCAGCGTGACGGCGGTGACCTTGGTGGAATCGCAGGACACCCGCAATGGCTGGGTGCAATTACAGGGAGAACGCTGGCAAGTGTCGAGTGCCACACCGCTGCACACCGGGCAACCGGTGCGGGTGGTCGGGCGCAGGGGCTTGTTGCTGCAAGTGGCCGCGACTGATGCGGCACCGCTCGGAGAGTGATCATGGGTCTGCAAATCGGTTTTGTCGCGCTGCTGCTGTTGCTCATTGCCATGGCCGGCTCGACGTTCCGCATCCTGCGTGAATACGAACGGGGTGTGGTGTTTCAGCTCGGGCGTTTCTGGCAGGTCAAGGGGCCGGGGCTGATCCTGTTGATTCCGGTGGTACAGCAAATGGTCCGGGTCGATCTGCGCACCATCGTGCTCGATGTGCCACCGCAGGATGTGATCACCCGCGACAACGTCTCGGTCAAGGTCAACGCGGTGCTGTACTTCCGCGTGCTCGACCCGCAGAAGGCGATCATCCAGGTCGAGGACTTTCTGACCGCCACCAGTCAGCTGGCCCAGACCACCCTGCGCGCAGTACTCGGCAAGCATGAACTGGACGAACTGCTGGCCGAGCGGGAACAGCTGAACATCGACATCCAGCAAGTGCTCGATGCCCAGACCGACGCCTGGGGCATCAAAGTCGCCAATGTCGAAATCAAACACGTCGACCTCAACGAATCGATGATCCGCGCCATCGCCAGGCAGGCTGAAGCCGAACGGGAACGGCGGGCCAAGGTGATCCACGCCGAAGGCGAATTGCAGGCCTCGGAAAAGCTCATGCAGGCCGCCGAGATGCTCGGCCGCCAGCCCGGTGCCATGCAATTGCGCTACATGCAGACCTTGAGTTCGATTGCCGGCGACAAGAGTTCGACCATCGTCTTCCCGTTGCCGATCGAATTGCTCAAGGGGATGGCGGATCAATCGGCCAAATCGTGAAGGCGCAGGCGCTCAAGCGCTTCATAGGGTGATCGCGCACAACGCTCCACGTGTGCCCGTAACAGCGTCGAGGCTTCGCGGCGTTTGCTGTCGCCGTCGGCGACAAACATCTGTGACGGCTGTTTTGCATGCTGCGCAGAGCCTGCCAGGGCCTGTTCGCCTTGCGTGGCGTTCAGGCGGAAAAAACTCGCCAGACGTCCCGCCATGGCCTCGGGCAACTCGCTGTAATTCACCGCCAGGCCGCCCGAGTCTGCACAATGCAAACGTCCGGCCTCCAGCAAGCGACCGAGTCGCCGGGCGATGAAGTCCTCACGCCCCACAAACGGCAAGCCATCGTCCAGCACACATGCACCGAGCATGCCCGGCACCATGTGCATGCCCGGACGCCGCAGATGCGAGACGGCGATTTCCAGCGGATCGCGATAGACAAACAGCCACGGTGTATCGGGGAAGCACGCCTGCAGCAAAGGCCATTCGCCGATGTTCCAGGCATCGAGTTTGATCACCAGTCGTTGTTCCATGCCGCGCCGACGCTGTCCGTAGGCCGAGAGCAATCCTGCGATGGCTGCCCGACGTTCGACATCCGGCAGATCACTGCGCAGCAAGGTATCGAGGGGCGCAGGTTCCGAGATCACGATGTGATCATCGAGCCGCGCCAGCATCTGGCTGATCAACGTCGAACCGCAGCGCGAGGCATGCAGGATGAAAGCACTCGGTGCCAGGCCCGGGCTGACCGCTTGCCAATCGGCAAGCGTCGACAAGGGCGTCTGCCGACGAAACGCCTGATTGAACGGCAGCTGCAGCGCCTGCTCTACCGCCTCGCGAAAAAACGGCTGGCGCAGGGGCGAATCACCGAACCAGCACCAGTCGACCTGCCATTGCCCGGTGGCTTTCCAGATGCGGATCGGCAACCAGCCGTGCAGATTCAGGCTCGCCATTGTTCGTTCCAGGATCGACGTCCCTTGCGCATCGCCGCCAGCAGTTCTTCCCGGGAGACAGACAAACCGCGCCCGGCGGCCAGTGCCACTGCCTGCTGGATAAACGCTTCGGGGTCGTGCAGTGCCTGCAACGCTGCGGACAACGACGGATCCGCGACCAGCAGACGCTCATAGCGCTGTAACGCCGAGTCTTGCGCGTCAGGCTGCGGAGTACTCGGCAAACCCTCGGCAATCATCTGCTCCAGCCACGCGCCGGGGCGGCAATCGAGTACCAGATGAATGCGCGCTGCGCTGTCGCGATTGTCGACCCGATGGGGCCGCGCAAGGTCCAGAAACCAGCACTCCCCTGCCGCCATCGGCATGCGCAGGCCATCGAGCCAGAAGTCCACGGCGGGCGGGCTGAGCAACGGGATGTGCAGGCGCCGGTCAGCCTCCGGCCCCTCAAGGTCGTAATCACGATGTTCATGGATCTGCCCGCCCGGTCCCAGGCGCAACAGACGCGCACTGACGATCTCCAGCGGCAGATCGCGCAATGCCTGCTGCCAGCGGCGGTCGTTCAGCCAAGGGGCACGCTGCACGGGTTCGGCGCGGCCCGGGGACAATTCGGTCAGGGCATCGGCTGCCGAGATCAGCGCCACCCCGCTCCAGTCACCGGCGAAGCAGGCGGTGTTGAAATGACCGCGCCAGGCATCGTCGGCAATCGCCGCCAGCGCCTGCAACAACAGCGGCAGATCCACCGTCACCGGCAGTCGCGAAAACGCTGGCCGGTTCATGTCCGGGGCAGTACTGCGGATTCGCCGAGCCAGGTCAGCAAACGATCCAGACAGGCGTCGACCGACAGCGCTCCGGTGTCCAGCACCAGCGAGGCCTCGACTGGCGGTTCGTAAGGAGCGGAAACGCCGGTGAAACCAGCCAGCTCACCACGCCGTGCCCGGGCGTAATGTCCTTTCGGATCGCGCTGCTCGCACACTGCGAGCGCGGCGCTGCACCAGACTTCGCGATAGTCATCGCCCAGGCGTCGGGCGAACACTTCGCGCAACTCCACCAGCGGCGCGATCATCGCCAGAATCACGATTTGCCCGTTCTCCACCAGCAGCGCCGCCAGTTCGCTGGCGCGACGGATGTTTTCCAGACGGTCCGCGTCGGTGAAACCCAGGTCGCGGTTGAGCCCGACGCGCAAGCCATCGCCGTCGAGCACCACACTTTGCAGGCCCTGCTCGAAGAGTTCGGCATGCAGCGCCTGAGCCAGCGTCGATTTGCCCGCCGCCGGCAAACCGGTCAGCAACACTGCCGTGCCGCGATGACCATTGCGGGCCTCGCGCTGCGCACGGCTGATGCTCGCGGTCGGCGCCAGCACGTCACTTCGCGGAGGCATGGGCCACCGGCACCGAAATATCCCCCGAGGCCCACGCCGCTTCGCGGTTGGCCAGCGCCGTGGCAATCGACTGCACTTCGGTCGACTGCACCTGGTCCGGCAAAGGATCGAGCCCGGCACTGGCGAAGATCTGACCGTAGGCATTACGCAGATCGGCGTAGGACAGATCGCGACGCAAGTCCGCCTGCAGGTTGTTCAGTTCGCCCTGGATCAGATCCAGTTCGCCGATGCCCGCCGCCTGATGGCGGTTGCGCAACTGGCCGACGATTTGCCCGTCGATATCCGAGAGCTGCTGGTTGGTCTTGAACTGACGCAGCGCCTCTTGATAGTTGGCGTTGGCGACGTACAACTGCGCCAGCACCGCAATCGACATGGCCTGACGCCGGGCGGTGGCGACTTCTTCACCGGCCTTGGCCACATCGATGGCGGCCGGCGCGGAGATCACGTTGAACAGGTTCCAGGTCACCTTCACGCCATAGTCCGCCCAGCGATCGTTCACCAGGAACGAGTTGCTGTCGTAGTGCCCGCCGGCGGAAAACTCCAGGCCCGGTAACATGCGCAGCATGGCCTTGCGGGTTTCGGCGGCACTGATCCGGGTCTGGTAATCCTGCTCGCGCAGCTCCGGACGGCTGGTCAGGGCTTCCTGTTCCAGTTTGGCGATATCCACCTTGAGTTCCGGGATCTGATAACCGTCGTCGGTGGCCAGCGTCAGGTTAGTGCCCATCGGCAGGTTGATCAGGGTCGCCAGCTCGGTTTTCGCCAGCGACAATGCGCGGCGCTGCTCTTCCAGTTGCCGGGTGGCTTCGATCAGCGAACGCTGGTAGCCGAGGGACTGCACCGGATCGCCGATGCGTTGCTCGCTCATGCTTTCACTGTTGCGCCGGGCGCTGTCGACCCGCGCCATCAGGCTGTCGATCTGCTTGAGCAGCCGCTCGGCCGCCATCGCCCGCCAATAGGCCGAGCGCACGTCCTGAACGATGGTGTTGATCACCTTGCGCCGGCGCTCCTGCACGATCAGGCGCTGGTCGCCCTGCTGTTTGGCGTTGATGTAGCTGACACCGAAATCGAGGACGTTCCAGACCATGGTCAGGTCGGCGACGTTGCGGTCGCGGTCCTGGGAGGTCGAGGGTTCCAGGGATTGGGTGCCGGTGCGCACGCTCTGGCTGCTGGAAGCGCTGACGTTGTTGCGCCCGACGTAACCGGCGTCCAGCGCCATGCGCGGCAGCATGTCGAAACTGGCGAGGTCGAGCTGCCGCTTGGCCAGCGCTTCCTCCATGATCTTCAGGCGTCCTTCGAGGTTGTATTTCACCGCGCGGGCCATGGCCTGATGCAGGGTCAGCGGACCGCGCAGCGGTTCCTGGCCCTTGTACATGGTTTGCAGGTCGGCTTTGGCCCGTTGTTCGCTGACGCTGCGTTCGATCGGTTCACTGGTGACTGCACATCCGCTGATCGCCAACGCCAGCAGGCTGGCGCCGAACAGTTTCTGACCTTTCTTCATCCCTGGATCGCCCCTTGGGTCCCGCATAATTGTTGAATTGTTCTGGTTCGTCAGGCCGGCATTTCGCTGATGCCGACCTGTTGCAGCGCCGCGGCCAGGTTGTCCACCCGATGCTGCTCGCTGTCCTTGATCTGTTGCAGTTGCTGGCCCAGGGTCGGCGCGCCGAACACGCCGCGCAGTCCCTGGGAAATATCACCGCCCTTGAGCGAATGGCTGTCGAACGTGCTCAAGGAATCCCGCTCGGCAGCACTGTTCTGGTTGAAGAAGCTCGACAGGGTGCTGCTGGCGAACACCCCGCCATCGCCACCGCCGAAGCCGAGGAAGCCATGGCCGGAACCGTCACCGCCGCTTTCGCTGCTGCCAAAGACCTGAGCGATGAAGCTTGGGCTCAAGGCGCCGTGGTTGATGAAGATGTCACCCAGAGGACGCAGGCCGTTACCCAATACCCGCTGCTCGAACAGCGGCGCAAAGGTCAACGGTGAACCGAGGTCACCGGTGGGTGGCGCAAAGACCAGCGGTTGCAGCGGCACGTTCGGCAGCGGTGGCTGCACGACCGGGTCGCTGCTGCGGAACTCAGGGTCCGGCGGCACCACGACGAGCGGTGAAGTCGGCGAAACGGCAGGCACCGTGTTGATCACATAGTTGCCCGACTGACTGATCCCGCTGCCACTGTTGCCCGACAGGTCGCTGACCCCGGCGCTGTTGACGCTGATCGCATTGCTGGCGCTGTTGACGTTGGCGTTCGGCGTGAGGGTCGCGGTCCAGGTCTTGCCACCGTCGCTGCTGCTCAGGTTGGACAAGGTGCCGTTGGCCACGCTGATGTCCGACAGGTCGAAACCGGTGACCGCCTCATTGAAGGAAATGGTCACCTGCGACGTCTGGCCGATGCCCAGATTCGGATTGGCGACCACAACCGTGGCGGTCGGCCGTTCGCTGTCGAGGGCGTAGTTGTTCGACACGGCCACCGTGCTGCCGGCATTGCCCGCCAGATCAGTGACATTGCTGGTGTCCAGGGCAATGAAATTGCTCGGATCGGTGACATTCGCGGTCGGCGTGAACGTCGCGGTCCAGGTCTTGCCGCCGTCGCTGCTGCTCAGGTTGCTCAGATCCCCGTTGGTCACGCTCAGATCCGACAGATCGAAGTTGTTCACCGCCTCGCTGAAGGTAAAGGTGACCGTGGTGGTCTGGCCGATGCCCAAATGTGGGTTGGCAACCACGATGCTCACCGTCGGTCGGGTCGCGTCGAGGATGTAGTTGTTGGAGATGGCGATGCTCGCCCCGGCGTTGCCGGCCAGATCCTGCACACCGGCGGTGTCGAGGATGATCAGGTTGGTCGCGTCGTTGATCCCGGCAGTCGGCGTCAGGGTCGCGGTCCAGGTCACGCCGCCGTCACTGCTGCTCAAATTGGACAGGGTGCCGTTGGCGACGCTGAGGTCCGACAGATCGAAACCGCTCACCGCTTCGCTGAAGGTGATGGTCACGGTGGTGGTTTCACCGATGCCCAGGCGATTGTCGGCGACCACGATGGTGGCGGTCGGCAGCGCAGTGTCGATGGCGAAGTTGTTGGAATCGAGCGTGCCGATGCCGCTGTTGCCTGACACGTTGCTCACTCCGGCGAAATTCAGGGTGATCAGGTTGGTGCTGTCGGTGACGTTGGCGGTCGGGGTGAAGGTCGCGGTCCAGGTGATGCCGCCGTCGCTGCTGCTGACGTTGCTCAACGTGCCGTTGGCCATGGCCAGGTGACTGTTGTCGAAACCGCTTACCGCTTCGCTGAAGGTGATGGTCACCAGTGAGGTTTCCCCGGCCTTGAGCGAAGTGTCGGCCACCACGATGGTGGCGGTCGGCACCTGGGTCTGCACCTGATAGTTGGCCGAGCTGGTGGTGCCGGCACCGCTGTTGCCGGCCAGGTCGGCGATGCCGGTATTGTTCAGGACAATCAGGTTGGTGAGATCGGTGACACCGATATTCGGGGTGAACGTGGCCGTCCAGGTAATGCCACCGTCGCTCGACGTCACATTACTCAAGGTGCCGTTGGCGACGCTCAGGTCCGAGTTGTCGAAACCGGTCACGGCCTCACTGAAAGTGATGGTCACCAGCGCCGTTTCGCCGGGGCGCAAGTCGCTGTCGCTCATGACAATGGTGGCTGTCGGGCGCTGACTGTCGACCGCGTAGTTGTTGGAGTCGGTGGTGCCGCTGCCGGCGTTGCCCGCCAGATCGGCGATGCCGGTGTTGTCCAGGGTGATCACGTTGGTGGTGTCGGTGATCCCCGCCGCCGGAGTGAAGGTCGCGGTCCAGGTGATACCGCCGTCACTGCTGCTGACTGCACTCAATGTGCCGTTGGCGATGGTCAGGTCGGCGTTGGTGAAACCGGTCACCGCTTCGCTGAAAGTGATGGTCACCAGCGAGGTCTGGCCGACGCCCAGTGCGGAATCGGCGACCACGATGGTCGCGGTCGGGCGCTGGGTATCGATGGCGTAGTTGTTGGAATCCGTGGTGCCGACACCGGCGTTGCCGGACAGGTTCTGGACACCGCTGTTGTCCAGCGTGATCACATTGGTGGTGTCGGTGATGTTGCTGGTCGGCGTGAAGGTCGCGGTCCAGGTAATGCCGCCGTCGCTGCTGCTGATCGCACTCAACGTGCCGTTGGCGATGGTCAGGTCGGCGTTGGTGAAACCGGTTACCGCCTCGCTGAAGGTGATGGTCACCAGCGACGTTTCACCGATCTTCAGACTGGGGTCGGACACGATGATGGTCGCGGTCGGCACCATTGTATCGATGGTGTAGTTGTTGGAGCTGGTCGTGCCGCTGCCGGCATTGCCGGCCAGATCGGCGATGCCGGTATTGGCCAGCGTGATCACGTTGGTCGCGTCGTTGACGCCCAGGTTCGGTGTGAAGGTCGCCGTCCAGGTAATGCCGCCGTCGCTGCTGCTGAGCGCCGTCAGCGTGCCGTTGGCAACCGTCAGGTCGGCGTTGGTGAACCCGCTTACCGCTTCGCTGAACGTGATGGTCACCAACGAGGTTTCACCGGCGGTGAGGTTGCTGTCGGCTACCACAATGGTTGCCGTCGGGCGCTGGGTATCGATGGCGTAATTGCCGGAATCGACGGTACCGCTGCCGGCGTTGCCGGCCATATCAGTGACGCCGCTCTGGTCCAGGGTGATGACGTTGGTGGTATCGGTGATGTTGCCGGTCGGCGTGAAGGTCGCGGTCCAGGTCATGCCGCCGTCGCTGCTGCTCACTGCGCTCAGCGTACCGTTGGCGACCGTCAGGTCGGCGTTGGTGAAACCGGTCACCACTTCGCTGAAGGTGATGGTCACCTGCGAGGTTTCGCCAATCTTCAACGCGGTATCGGACATCACGATGGTCGCGGTCGGACGCTGGGTGTCGATGGCGTAATTGTTCGAATTGGTGGTACCGCTGCCGGCGTTGCCGTTCAGATCGGCGATGCCGGTGTTGTCCAGGGTAATCAGGTTGGTCGCGTCGGTGATGTTGGCGGTCGGTGTGAACGCCGCCGTCCAGGTCATGCCACCATCACTGCTGCTGACCGCGCTCAATGTGCCGTTGGCGACGGTCAGGTCGGCGTTGGTGAAGCCGGTCACCGCCTCGCTGAAGGTGATGGTCACCAGCGAGGTTTCACCGATTTTCAGGTTGTTGTCGGCCAGCACGATGGTCGCGGTTGGTCGTGCGGTGTCGATGGCATAGTTGTTGGAGTTGGTCGTGCCGCTGCCGGCGTTGCCGGCCAGGTCACTGATCCCGGTGTTGTCCAGAGTCACCAGGTTGGTGGTGTCGGTGATGTTGGCGCTCGGCGTGAGCGTGGCGGTCCAGGTGATGCCACCGTCGCTGCTGCTCAGGCCGGTCAGGGTGCCGTTGGCCACCGTCAGGTCGGCCGTGGTGAAGCCGGTCACCGCTTCACTGAAGGTGATGGTCACTTGCGAGGTTTCGCCCGCCGTCAGATTGCTGTCAGCGACGACAATGGTTGCGGTCGGACGCACCGTATCGATCACGTAGTTGGCCGAGTCGGTGGTGCCGCTGCCGGCGTTGCCGGCCAGATCGGCAATACCGGTGTTGTCCAGAGTGATGACGTTGGTGGTGTCGGTGATACTGGCGGTCGGGGTGAACGTCGCTGTCCAGGTGATGCCGCCGTCGCTGCTGCTCACTGCGCTCAGCGTACCGTTGGCGATGGTCAGGTCGGCGTTGGTGAAACCGGTCACCGCTTCGCTGAACGTGAAGGTCACCAGCGAGGTATCGCCGATTTTCAGCGCCGTATCCGACATCACGATGCTGACGGTCGGCCGCACGGTATCGATGGTGTAGTTGACGGAGCTGGTTGTGCCGACGCCCGCCACGCCGTCGTTGATCGCGGTCACGCCGGTGTTGTCCAGGGTGATCAGGTTGGTGGCGTCAGTGATGTTGTTGGTCGGGGTGAAGGTCGCCGTCCAGGTGATGCCGCCGTCGCCGCTGCTCACTGCGCTCAACGTGCCGTTGGCGATGGTCAGGTCGGCGTTGGTGAAACCGGTCACCGCGCGGCTGAAGGTAATGGTCACCAGTGAGGTTTCACCGATTTTCAGCGCGGTGTCCGACATCACGATCGTGGCGGTCGGTGGTTCCACATAAGCGGTGTTAAGAGTTCCGCCATTGTTGTAGATCGCTGCAAAAGCCAACGGCACGGAGCCCGTGACGCCGCCCCCCAGCTCCAGGCCACCGGAGCCGCTGCCCGCCGCGTTGCCGCTGATCGCACTGAAGTTGGAGGCGGTAATCAGTACCGTGCCGCCCTGGTTCCAGATCGCACCGACCCCGCGTCCGCCGTCGCCGCCGTTCTGGTTGTTGCTCCCCTGACCGCTGCCGCCGCCACCACCGCCGCCCGCACCGATGTTATTGCTGATGACCGACGTACCGACGATTTTCAGGGTCCCGGTAGAAGCATTGTAAATGCCGCCGGCGGCGTTACCGCCCGCGCCGCCGACCTTGTCCCAGCCAGAGCCGCCACCACCGCCACCGATGGAAATCGTGCCGTTGTTGGCCGTGCCGCCGTTGCCGCCGTTGCTGTAATACGACACGCCGACGCCGCCCGCACCACCGGTGGTGGAACCGCCGCGCCCGCCCATGTGCGTTGCGTCATAGCCGCCGCCGTAGCCACCGACGCCACCGCTGCCGGCCTGGCCGCCCAGCGTACCGGTGCCCGGCCCGGCAGTACCGCCATGGCCGCCGCCCTGGCCGCCAAGACCGCCGCCACCGCCGCCGCCACCGCCGTAGTTGGCGCCGGTGACCCCCCCGCCACCGCCACCACCCGCGGCTGCGTTGCCGGTGACCGAAACATTGTTCAGCGTGAGAATGCCTGCGTTGAAAATCCCGCCGCCCATGGCGCCGGTGGCGCTATAGCCGCCATTGCCACCGTTGCCGGAAACGAGGCCGCGAGTGATGACCAGCCCGTCCAGCGTCACCGTGCTGCCGGAGGTGATTTCCACCACCCGGGTCCTGTACTGGCCGTCGAGGGTCACGTCCGCGACGCCGTCGTTGTTCAGGTCGCCGTCGACCGTGATGTTCTTGTTGATCAGCAATTCCGAGGTGAGCTGCACGGTCATGCCGGTGCTGAAGGTCACGATGTCGCCGTTCTGCGCCGACGCCAGCGCAGCGCGCAGCGAACCGGCGCCGGTATTCAGGTTGTTGGTCGCGGTCCAGGTGGCCAGGCCCCACTGGTATTCGCTCATCGCTTGAGCCGAAAGTACGTTGGCACTTTCGATCTTGCCGGTGGCGATCTCCAGATCCCAGTCGCCGCCCACCCCGGTGCGGTTGTTCGATGCCGCGACGTCGCGACCGGTCATTTGCGCCAGGGAATCGACGAAGCTCAGTCCACGGTCCCCCTCGGCGGTGTAGCAGCCATAGATCAGGATGTCGCCGCCGACGTTCATGTCCTTGCCGATCTCTGCCAGCACCGCACTGCGTTGCGCGACGTTGTCCGCCGAAAGGTAGCTGTTACCCAGCCACAGGTCACCGGCATTGCCGTGGGCGATGATCTGCACCGAGCTGACGCCCGAATGCTGATCAAGATAATCGGCGATCTGCTGCAAGCCGTCCTTGCTCGCGTCGAGCCTGACCACTTGTGTGCCGGGAGCAACGCCTTTGAGCAGGCTGTCGGCATCCTTGACCCGGGCATCGACGAACACCACGGTCTGGCCCGGCACGGCGACAGGGCTGGCGGCGGGTGTGGCGTCTGCCTGGCCGTGGGTGTCCTTGCTGGCCACCGGATGATCGGCGGTCGGCGCCTTGGCTGCTTCGGCGGCGGGATGGCTGTCGGGCTGGGCTGCGGCGGTATCGGCCACGGTGGCCGCAACCGCGCCGTCGAACAGCATGCGCGGCTCCAGCGACATGATCAGCGGCGCAGCCAGCGTCCGTTGGCCCTCGGTTACCCGCGACTTTTGCTTGCTCCACCACATGTTGCTCACCCGGACTCGAACAGTTGTAAATGCATCAATGAAAAACGCCGCAATCAGCTGATCGCGGCGTCGGACTTCATACGAATCACATTGGCAGCGCTGGCCGAGCCATCGAGCCAAAAGGACAGATCGGCGTATTGCTTGAACAGATCCGGCGGCAGGATAGTGCGCCGGGACTCCAGGGCGACCCTGGGCTTGACCTTGTGCAGACCGGCCACGCCGAGAGCTTGATCGAACTCCGGCGCGTCATAGGCCAGGTGTTCGAAATCGTGCTCGAACCAGGGCTCGCCGATGAATTCGTAAACCAGCCGCAGCACCCGCTCCGGGGCCTGGGTCAACAAGTCGTAATCGACAATCAGCAGCGAGTCGGCATGCTCGCCGTAATAGGCTTCCTTGAGCGCCGCCCAGGCAAAACCCACCAGGCGGTTGCGCTGGGCCAGGGTTTCGCAGCGGCTGTAGACGGTGTTGCGCTCGACGGCATCGCCGAACAGCTTGGTGTTTTCGTAGGGGTTGGCGCGGTACAGCCGCTCCAGGCTGTCCATCACCCAGGCGACGTTGCGCACGCAAGCAATGACCCTGGCTTTGGGAAACAGATCGTTGATCGCCGGCAGGCGCGCGCTCCACTGTCGGTTGGTGTCGAACACCACCGGTTTGTCGGCCTTGCCGGCGTAGTAGGAGTCGAACAGACCGCGCAACAGACGACGGCGCATGTCGGTGTCGATTACCGCGCCGAATTCGCTGCCGGCGCTGCATTGTTCGAGGACACCTGAGAACAACGCGCCGACCGGGCTGGTCATGCCGGCATGAAAGCGCGGGTTCTGCAAAAGGATCGCAGAAAGGAGGGTCGAGCCCGAGCGCGGCAAGCCGGAGATAAAGTGGAACTGCTGCAATCCCTTCACCTTACTTTGTAAGTCCTTTTGTCCGACGAGCGTAGTCCAACAAAGCCCTTTCGACTAGTAGTGTTTTGACATCAACATAGAGCAAAACGGACTTGTCAGACCTTTTCTTATTGCCAGCCGTAAGGTGAAGCGTTTAAGTCACTCCCCGTTGGTACGATCGTCCTTTTCCAGTACGAAAAGTCGCGCTTTCGCCCCGCCAGCATTGGACTGTTCACGCAACTGCCAGGTCTTGGGCAGCGGCAGGAACGGGTCCGCGACTTCCGGGTCCAGATCGCCGATCAGCCAGACCCGGGAACTGCCCTGCGGCAGGTCCGCAAGACGATCCAGATACACCTCGTCGGACACCAGCGTGCCAAATCCGTAATGGTTCGGACGGGTCGAACGCCCCTCGGCAGTCGGTGGTGTAAACAGCCGCACTTGAGCATCGGTGCGGTTGTAATAGACATAACTCAAGTACCAGAGCATGTCGCTGGTGACGATCCGGTCGCCGCTGACGAAGTGGTGGTTGATGTGCTCGACCATGACATTGAACTGATCATTCGGATCGACCGTGGCGTTGGTGTTCACACCGACCATTTCGATGCCGACAAACGCCACCAGCAAAGCCAGCGCCCATACGCGAGCGCGGCTGTACAAGCGGTCGATGGCCAGCGCTGCAAGCATCGGCAGGCCCAACGCATAGGCCGTCAGATAGCGCTCGATGAACACCGGGCTGATGAACGACACGGCGAACACCAGAAACAACGGCACACCGGTATAAAGCGCCAGCAACACGCTGCCATGGTTCACGCTGCGGTCACGGGCGACGGCCACGCCCGCCAGCGCCAGCATGGCCAGCGGCATGCCGCAGAACAGCAGCAACGGAAGATGATCGCCCTCGTTCTGGGTCAGCCACAGCCAGATCATCGACGGCAGTGACGACAGGGTCACCGGATCTTCCCAGCCCACATCGCCCCCGACCTTGAGCTCTTCCATGTGCCGGGTCAGATCGAACAGGTTCGGCAGCCACGGCAGGTAGAGCGCGACGATTGCCAGATTGGCCAGCCACCAGTCCTTGCGCTGGATATGCCGCAGGCGATAGCCCGGCAGCAGGCGAATCAGCCCCAGGTACAGCCAATGGCTCAACGCCGCCAGCACCGCGAAGTAGTGGGTGTACAACGCGGCGCTCATCAGCAGCGCATAGATCACCAGATACCGTCGGCGCTGCGGGCGTCTGACCCAGCAGATCAACGCCAGGGTAGTGCCGACCAGCAGCAGGCCGAGCAGCGAGTACATGCGCACTTCCTGGCTGTAGCGCACCGCCGTCGGCAGCAGCGCCAGCAGCACCCCGGCGATGATCGCCGCGCGGCGGGTCGCCAGACGATCGACCAGGCACATGCCCACACCCACCGTGGCAATACCGGCCAGGGCACTGAGACTGCGGATCGACAGGATCCCTTCGCCAAACAGTCCGATCCAGCCGTGCAGCAACATGAAGTACAACGGCGGATGCACATCGAACGCCGCGTGCTCCCAGATACCGCCCAGCGTATAGCGCGCCAGCAGCAGGCTGGAGCCTTCGTCGCCCCAGATCGCGGCGGCGGTCAGGTCATAAAAACGCACGGCTGTCGCCAGCAGCAGAATCGGTATCAGCCACTGTCGACGGACCCAGCGCAGCAGACGCCGGACACCGGCATTCGGTGCGGCAAACGGATCCTGGGTATCCCCCAGCGGAGTCTCGCGACGGACTTCCATCAAGCTTCCCTTAGATTTTTCCGAGTACAGAACAGCTTCGATCATTGCGCTCACTGTAGGCCAGCGGCGAAGCCGACGCGCGACCGCGACGACGTCCGGCAAGTCCGCCGATCCGGGTCTACGCTACGGCTTGGCGTGACCTGCCCGCGCAAGCGGCGGGTGTCATCGGCGTCTTTCACCGGCCCCGACAACACAGGCTAACGCGCGGCGCGCCAACCACATAACAGAAGGATGAGGAACCATGGAAGTCTTTATGGGTACGATTCAACCGTTCGCCTTCAACTTCGCCCCCAACGGCTGGGCCCTGTGCAATGGACAGACCCTGTCCATTGCACAATACAACGCGCTGTTCGCGTTGCTGGGCACCTACTACGGCGGCAACGGCACGACCAACTTTCAGTTGCCCAACCTGCAGGGGCGCGTGCCAATGGCCCAGGGTAACGGTCTGGGCCTGACGCCGCGCGTCATCGGCCAGGTGGCCGGTACCGAGAGCGTCACCGCCACCATTGCCAACATGCCCAACCACACCCACGCGATGACCGGTCTGAGCGCCAACACCGCGTTGCAACTGGCCGTTCCGGCAAGCAATCCGGCGACCGTACCGACCGCCACCAATTCCTACATCGGCGCCTCCGGCGGCGGCCCTGGCTCGGCGAACATCTATTCCGACGCCCAGGGCGCCACGCCAGTGCCGATCAAAGGCCTGACCACCACCGTCACCGGAGACATTTCGTCCACCGGCGGCAGCCAGCCGCTGGGCATCATGAACCCTTTCCTGGTGCTCAACTTCAGCGTTGCCCTGAACGGCCTCTTCCCGTCGCGCAACTGAGTGATCGTCCGGGGGCCCCGAGCCCCCGGACGTTGCGTTTTCTCTCTGGAGTCAGACCATGCTGCAATCGGTTCAGATCGAACACCTCCAGCCGTTGCTGGGGCAACAACACACACTGCACCTGCCGGATGGCACGGCGCTGCCGATTCTCCTCGCCCACCTCGAAGAGGTCCCGTCGGCAAAAATGCGCTACAGCGAACGCATGCCCTTCTGCCTCGAATTCAACAGCCTGGAGCCGACCGAGTTTGTCGACGGTCTGTGCGCACTGGAGCTGCCGGAGTTCGGCCGGGTGGAGGATATTTTCGTGTCCCGGGTACCGGCGATGGGGCGGGATTCGCAGTTGGGGTATTTCTGCATTTCATTCAACTGATGCCGGACTACTGCGGATACCAGACCAACCGCTCCGCCGCCGGATTGCGCTCCTCCACCGCAAACCCCAGCGCCAGGTAATGCTGGCGCGCATGGGGATTATTGGCCCAGACCACCGTCGCCACCGGGCAGCGCACCTGTTGTGCGGCCTTTTGCACGCCTTGCAGTACCACGCGACCGTAGCCCTTGCCCCGCGCCTGGGGGATGAAGGCGATGTACAACACACGGATCTCATTGGGTCCGAAGTCGGTGCTCAGCGCGCCGATGGCCGTGCCGAGTTTTTCCACGACGTAGTGCATCGCGTTGGGGTGGTTTTCACCCATGCCCTGCTCCTGCACCTGAAACTGCTGGGCAACGATTTGCTGCACCTGTTCCTGCTCGCCGTCGATCCATTGCAGATCAGGCCGCGCCGATTGATACAGGCTTTGCAGAAAGGGGCCGTCGGTCGCCCGCGAAGGCCGCACCACCAATCCGTCTGCTGCCAGGTTTTCCGTCATCTCCATGCTCCCTAGAAACCGCTTTCCCTGACCCCCAGCGCCGCCAGCCGTCGCCAGGCCACCCCAAGCACCGATTCACCGCTGCCCTGCAACACCACCACGCCGCGCAATGGCTGCGCCGGTGTCGATGGCTGATCCAGCGTAGTCAATCGCGCACCGTATTGCGCCTGCATCGGCTCCGCCCGTTGCTGTTGGTCGCGGCGCACGGCGATCGGACCGTGATGATCGGAGGTCAGGGCTTCCTGATCGACATAGGCCACGCCATTGGTATCGATTTCATCGAGTTTCACGGTGATCGCCGGGTG
The DNA here is from genome assembly GCF_046231795.1 of Pseudomonas sp. KCJK9016. Classification (NCBI taxonomy): domain Bacteria; kingdom Pseudomonadati; phylum Pseudomonadota; class Gammaproteobacteria; order Pseudomonadales; family Pseudomonadaceae; genus Pseudomonas; species Pseudomonas sp. KCJK9016. The sequence continues at coordinate 218,611 of NZ_JBJJMM010000005.1, forward strand.
CATCGGGTCATCGGCGATAAACCGCCCGGTGGCGCCCGGTTTGACCCGCCACAGTTCGGCTTCGGCCACATAACCACGCAGTCGCGAGCCATCCTCGACCACCCGCACCAACGCATCCTTGCTCGACAGCCAGCGGCCCGGCGTGAGGTTCGGCAGCACATCACGCACCGTGCCGGCATGAGGCGCCCGCAGCAGCAGGCGTTCACGACGGGCACTCAGGCCACGGTATTCCGCCACGGCTTCGGCCAGTCGCTGCTCGACGATACCGGCGTCGGCGGCGGTTTCGCTGCGGCCGGCCTGACGGCGCATCAGCAATTGTTGAATCTGGATTTCCCGGCGGACGATGGCCTGCCGCGAATCCAGGTCCGGCGACTCCAGTTCGATCAGCACATCTCCCTGAGCGACAGTCTGGCCGTCCACGACCTTCACGGTTTTGATCCGTGCCGCCATCGGTGCATGCAGCGCACTGGCCCGACCACCCTCGAGCATCGTCGGCAATTCGACGGCACTGCGCCAAGGCACGATCAGCACCAGCAGCAGACCAAGCACCGCCAGGCTGCTGAGCAGCGCGCGCGGGCCGTGAGCCTGTTCGCGGCGGCTCCACCACTGGCGCCACTCACTCATGATCGGCAGAAAGATGAACCACACCAGTTCCACCAGCATCAGGAAGATCCCCAACACCTTGAAGAACAGGTGATAGACCGCCAGCGCGATCCCGAAAAACAACGCCGCACGCCATAACCACGAGCCATACCCCCAGATCAGCAAACGCCGCTGCATCGCCGGCGACCAAGGCTCCGGCGCGGGAGCGCCATAGCCGAACAAAAACTCACGCAGGCGCCAGCGACAGAAGGCAAATGCCCGGCCCTGAAGGTTGTCGACTTCCCACAGATCGCTGAGCAGAAAGTAACCATCGAAACGCATGAACGGGTTGAGGTTGACCACCAGCGTGGTGATCCAGGTCGCACTGGCAAGCATGAACGCCGCCGTGCGCGCCGGACCATCCGGCAGCAGCGACCAGACCAGCAAGGCGATGCACGCCAGCAGCAATTCCGCCAGCACCCCGCCGGCGCCGATCAGCAGCCGCGCACGCCGGTCGTTGACTCGCCAGGCATCGCTGACGTCGGTGTAGAACATCGGCAGCAAGACCATGAACGCCACGCCCATGCTCTGCACCCGACACCCTGCGCGTTTGGCCATGAAGGCGTGGCCGAATTCGTGGCAGAGCTTGGCAAAGAACAACGCCACACCGAACGAAATCGCCCCGCCGAGGCTGAACAGGTGGGGGAAGGTGCCGACGAAGCGCTGCCAGTCCCGCGATACCAGAAACACCCCCAGTCCCAGGGTCGCCGGAAAGCCGTAGCGCAGGATGTTGGGGCCAAAGCGCTGTAGCCACGGCCACACCCGATTCAGAAACGCGTCCGGCCGCCACAACGGGATCCGGAAAAACAGATATTGATGCAGCAGGATTTTCCACAGGCTCTGGCGTTGTGCGAGGGCCTTGAGCGGGTAGCTGGCGCGTTGCTGATCGTCGAGGGCGCTGATCAGGTCATGCCCGCGCAGAAACGTCAGCAGTTGCTCCAGTTCGACGCCATCCAGCGGCAGGCCAGGCTCGCGATTGGCGGCGCGCAGCACTTGCTCGGGGTCGCCCAGGGACCAGTGGCGCAACAGGCGCATCGCCGCCGCACCCAGTTTGAAATAGCGACCGCGCACCGGATCGGCCAGGGTCCAGCGCGGCGAACCGTCCAGTGCCGGCGCCGCGGGCGACAGTTGCAGGTCGGCACGCAGGCTCGGCAGATTCATCTACAGGCCCACACTCTGACGCAAACCGGCCAATGGCCGACGCAGCAGATACAGCGCCAGCGGCGCGCGGTCACCGAAGATCTTCGCCGTGCCACGCAGACCGATGCGCGGCGGTACGTCGGTGAAGCTGGCATCCAGTCGATAAGCCAGTTGACCGCCGGCGGTGGGTTGCGCCTCGTAGGCGGAGCGTTCAAGTCTGGCGACGTGGCGTTGCAACGGATCGCTGTCGAGGAACAGCGCAATATCGGCACCCGGTTCCAACGCAATCGCGTCGCCCACCGCCAGTTCGATACGCAGTTCGGCCTGGTTCGGGTCGGCAATTTCCATCAGTCGCTCGCCGGTCTGCACCGGTTTGCCGGTCAGGCGCTCGGCATCGGCGAACACCGCAATGCCGTCACGCTCGGCGCGCACTTCGCTGCGGTTGAGCAATTCCCGGGCGTAGTCCCGTTCGGCGCGTTTCTGCTCGACCCGGGCCGCCAGAAGATCCACCCGTGAGCTGGACTCGGCATCGGCGAAAGCGCGCTGGGCGTTGGCTTTGAGTTCGGCTTCGGCCACGCCGAGCGCACGCTCGGCGACATCGGCCTGGGCCTTGAGCGTGGTGCTTTCGAAGCGCAGCAACAGATCACCGGTTTTCACGCTCTGATTGGGTTTGACCAAAAACTCGGCGATCACCCCGTCCAGCGGCGCCGCCACCACACGCCCGCCCAGCGGGACCACTTCAGCCGGGGCCAGCACCGACTGGCGCACCGGAATCAACAAACCGAGCAACAGCACAGCGACCAGCGCCACCTGGCGTTTGCGGGTCCAGCGCAGGCGCCACGGTTTGCGCGGTTGCAAGGCCAGCCAGGCGTGGCTGTAGGTGTCGCCCAGTTGCGACAGCAGCACTTGTTCGGAAGGATTCCACGGCACGTCGCGTGCCAGCCACAATCCGCCGAACACTTGACCCTCGCGGTCGACCAGCGGCAGCCAGAACACCTGCAACGCCGACAGACTGCGCCAGTCGCTCTGGATCGACTCGCTGACCATTTCCGGCGAAATGACACGGGCCACCTTCAACACATCCTGCTTGAACAACTGCGCCACCGCCTGCTCGACGAAGGCCACGAACGGCGCATTCGGCTCAACGGCACTGACGCCGGTGACCGCCTGCACCTTGCCGGCGATCAATAGCGCCGCATGGCGATAACCGAACAGCGACTGCCCGTCATTGACCAGGCTGTAGGCCAGTTGCGACGCATCGCGGGCAGCGCGGGTCTGCCGTTCGAGATCCAGAAACCGTGCGAACACCTGCTCGGCGCCGCCGCTCACCGGGGCGTTCACTTGAGCTCCGGGAAACGCGCCGTGCCGCTCATGCCGGCGAGCAAGCCTTTGGCTTCGGGCAGTGTTGCTACCAGCAACAGCGTCTGACTGCCCTCATCGATCCGTGCCCCCAGGCGTTTGACCGTGGCGTCGATCGGCTGCCCGGTTTCATCGGGAACGAAGCTGAACGTCTGGCCGGGCTTGAGTTTCGCCATCCAGCGCGAAGGCACCAGCAAATGAATTTCCAGGGTACGGTTGTCGACCACATCGAGCAGCGGCGCACCGGCCGCCACGCTTTCGTAGCGCTGCACCTTGCGCTCGACCACTTGTCCGTCGAACGGCGCGACCACGCTGCAGCGCTTGACCTGAACCTGATAAACCTGAGATTGCGCCTGGGTTTCGCTGACCTTGGCCTCGGCCCGGGCCACTTCGAAACGCCCGACCGAGTTGAGCGCCGCCAGTTGCCGGTTGTGCGCCAGTTCCTCACCGGCACCTCGACTGGCGGCCTGCGCCGCATTCAACTGGGCCTGATAGGCCGAACAGTCGAACTTCGCCAGGGTATCGCCCTTCTTGAATGACTCGCCCTCGCTGAACGGCAACTCGACGATTCGCCCGGACAGCTCGCTGGCCAGCGTCGCTTGATCCCGAGCCCGCAATACGCCCCGCGCCTCGCTGCTGGCCGAGGTATTGGCAGCGCCGACGTTATCCTGCAGAGGATCGTCTGGCACAGGCGTTTGCGCCTGGACTGCACACGTTACAAAGGCCAATCCGATAACCCAACCACGAAAACGCTGCATGACCGCTACTCCCTGACGGATGAGCGGAGTCTACGACAGCGGGGTTTAGCGTCAAGCGAAAGGCCATCATTCGGGTGCGAGAATCAACGCTGCGCCATCTCCCCCACCGGATACACCGACTCCCATCCCCCGCCCAACGCCCGGTACAACCCGACCATCGCCAGTGAAACGCCGGTGGAGCTTTCCACCCATTGTTCCTGGGTCGCGAGCAGCGCGCCTTGTACGGTCAGGACGTTGACGAAGTCAGCCACGCCTTCGACGTATTGCTGTTGCGCAGTGCGCAGGGCGATCCGGTTCTGGCGCACGGCTTCGGCAAGGCTGTCGCGGCGGCGCTGGCTGGCGTTGTAGGCGGTCAACTGGTCGTCGATTTCATGCCAGGCGCGCAGCACGGTCTGTTGATAACCGATGGCAGCCTCCTGTTGCTGGGCTTCGCGCAGTTGCAGCACGCCGCGCAAGCGGCCGCCGTCGAACAGCGGCAGGCTGAATTGCGGGCCGATGCCGAAGGCCCGTGAGCCCCAGGAGCCGAAATCACTGAGCTGCATGGCTTGCGAGCCGAGGTTGCCGGACAAGGTGATGCGCGGATAGAAATCGCCCTTGGCCACACCGATGTTGGCAGTGGCGGCGTGCAACCGGGCTTCTGCCCGGCGGATGTCCGGACGGCGTTCGGCCAGTTGCGACGGCAGGCCGATGGCGACTTCCAGCGGCGACTGCGGCACCGGCGCGTCTGTGGATAACTCTTTGGCCAGCGCCTGTGGCGGTTCGCCCATCAACAGGCTGATGGCGTTGATCAGTTGCGCCTGACGCTGCTCCAGCGCCGGCAACCGCGATTCGATGGCCGCCACCTGCGCAGCCGCTTCGGCCACATCGAGATCGGTGGCCACGCCGTCATTGAGGCGCAGTTGCGAGAGTTTCAGGCTGTGTCGCGCGACATCGAGGTTCTGCTCGGTGACCACGCGAGTGTTCTGCACGCCGCGCAGCTGGATGTAGTTCTGCGCAGTGTCGGCGAGTACCGCCAACAGCACGCCGCGCCGGTCGTTTTCCGCGACTTCGAGGTTGGCATCGGCGGCCTCGGTTTCCCGACGCACACGGCCCCAGAAATCCAGCTCCCAGGAGGCGGAGAAACCGGCGTCCCACAGGTTGAAAGCAGAATCCCCGTTGTGTCCGGACGGATCGCTCAAACCTTCACCGCTGTTGCGTTTGCGGGCGTAACTGCCGGTTGCGGCAGTGGTCGGATAGCGGTCGGCAGTGATCACCTGGCGAGCGGCGCGGCTTTGTAGCAGGCGGCTGCTGGCCAGTTGCAGATCGAGGTTGCTGCTCACGGCACGCTGGGTCAGGGCTGAGAGTTGCGCGTCGTGGAAGACCTCCCACCAGCGTTCGTTCACGGGTTCGCTGACCGCCTGACTCGGGGCGGGTTTTGATGGTTTTGCCCATTCGGCGATTCGGGTGGCTTCGGGCTTCTGAAAGTCCGGCCCGACAGTGCACGCCGTCAACGCCGAAAGACTCAGGACCATCGTCATGGACTGAATGCGTTTCATCGCTGCGTCACCTCGCGCACCGAGCTTGCCGAGCTTTTGGTATCGATGCTCGCCTCCACCGACATGCCCACCCGCAGGCGCTCGGCCAATGGCTGGCCCGGCTCCAGCAGGATCTTCACCGGAATCCGCTGCACGACTTTGGTGAAGTTGCCGGTGGCGTTGTCCGGTTTGACGGCGGCGAAGGTCACGCCGGTGGCCGGGGCAATGCTTTCGACGCGACCGCTCAAGGCTTCACCACCCAGACTGTCGACCCGCACGACAACATCCTGCCCCGGTTGCACGTCGGTGAGCTGGGTTTCCTGGAAGTTGGCCACCACATAAGCCTGTTTCAACGGCACCACCGCCAGCAATTTGCTGCCCGGCGTCACATAAGCACCGACCCGCACGGCACGCTCGCCGATCATGCCGTCCTGGGGCGCAGTGATGCGCGTGTAGGACAGCTCGAAACTGGCGATTTCCAGCGCCGCCTGAGCTTGCTTCAAGCTGCCTTCGGCGGCATCGCGCTGCGCCGTGAGGATTTCGATCTGTTTGCGTTCCGCCGCCAGTCTGGCCGTGGCGGTGTCCAGTCGCGCAGTCGCCTGATCGATGCGAGTGCGTGCCTGCTGGGCGTTTTGCACGGTGCCTGCACCAACGCCGGCCAAGTGGTCATAGCGGTTCAACTCCTGCTGGGCGAAAGCCATTTCAGCCTTGGCCGAAACCACCGATGCCTGCGCCTGAGCGATCACTGAGGTCTGCCGCTCCAAAGTGGCTTTGGCGTTCTGCAACTGCGCACGGGCAACCACGGTGTGCGCATCGGCGGCTTCGGCGGCGGCGCGCAGGTCGCGGTCATCGATCAGCGCCAGCAATTGCCCGGCCTTGACCTGCTGGTTGTCTTCCACCAGCACTTCCTTGATGAACCCCGCCACACGCGGTACTACCAAGGTGAAGTCGGCGGAGACGAACGCGTCGTTGGTGTTCTGCTGGGTACGCTTGCCGAACAGGCCGGGCATCGCCAGATACACCAGCACGCCAACCGCCAGCGCGGCCGCCACGGCCACTGCGAGTTTTTGCTTTGCTTGAGTCGTCATAAAAAACCTTCTGTTTCAGTCAGGTCGGCGCACGAGGCGGATAGATCCGCGTCGGCAGCCAGAAAATCAGCAGGATCAGCGCCGCCGCGACGCCAGCCATGCACAGATAAAGATCCGAAGAAGTCAGCACCACCGCCTGTTCGTGCAGGCGATGAGCGAGTGCCGGGTCGTTGCTTGCGGCCAGCGGCGAATTGCCGAGGCGATCAACCAGCATGGTCGAGTGAAAATGCAGGCGCGCCGTGGTCAATGCCTCGATCACCCCGGTGGCGACCACCGCCGCCAGGCCTTTCACGGTGTTGAACCAGGCCGAAGCGAACGGGCCGTCCTGGGGCTGGATGCTGCCGGTGGAGAGCATCAGCAACGGCAGCACCGCCATCGGCTGGCCGAAAATCTGCAGCCATTGCAGGACGTAGAAATTGTCGCGAATCCACACTGAAGTCAGCTGCGATCCGCCCAGGCAGGACAGCACCAACATGCTCAGCCCGAGGCCGAGCACCCAGCGGCAGTCGACCCAACGCAGATTGCACAGCGCCGCCACCAACGGCAGCGCGATCAATTGCGGCAACGCCGCCAGCAGCATGATCGGCGCGGTCTGCACCGGCCGATAACCCTGCACCTGAGCCAGATAGCTCGAAGGAATCAGCACCACCGCCAGCAACACCACCAGCACTCCGGCCAGGGTCATCAGGGCGAACGACAGGTTGCGAATGCCGAGCATCTGCAACTTGAAAAATGGAATCGGCTGCGACCATTCATGAATCATGAACGCCACCAGCAACAGCGAGCCGGCACCCAGCAGCGCGCAAATCAGGTTCGACTCGAACCAGTCCAGACGATTGCCCTGCAACAGGCCGATCACCAGCATGCAGATCGCCGGAAACCCCAGCAGCAGGCCTTTCCAGTTGAAAGTCTTGAAGCGCTCCAGACGCAACGGGTCCTGAGGGATGCCGTACGCCACCATCGCCATGGCGATCAGACACGGCACGATGATTTGCCAGAAGGTCCACTGCCAGCCGACAAATTCGGTCCACAACCCGGCCAGCGGCGTACCGAGACCGGGGCCGAACGTGGCCGTCAGCGCGTAACCGGCGAGGCCGTAAAGCTTGAAGTTCGGCGGTAGAAACCGCAGGGCTACTGTCATCAGCATCGGCGGCAACGCGCCGCCGGCCAGGCCCTGCAGGATGCGCATCAGCAGCAGGCTTTCGTAGTTCGGGGCGAACGGGCAGAGCACCCCGAGCAAGGTGAACAGACCGATGGCGCACAGGGTGAAACGGCGCAGGGAAAAGGTCACTGAACACCACGGTGCAAACGCCATGGCGGCCACCGAGGTCGCGGTGTAACCGGCAACCAGCCAGGTGCCTTCGTCGTAGCCGATGCTCAGCGCACCGCGAATGTCGGCTAGGGCGACCTTGGTCACCATCTCGTTGAGGCCCGACACCAGCACTGCCAGCAACACGCCGACTAGACCGATGATGATCCGCGCTCCGAACACCGGTGGTGCGGCCGCCATCGGAGCGGCAGCGGCCATTGGCGCCGTAACCGTCAGGGATGTCATGCAGGCAAACTCCGGAGGGAAAAATACCGGAGCATCTTAGTAAGGCTTGGTACTGACGAAAATTGACTTATCGGCAGCTTATAAGTGCGTCAGACGCAATCGTCAGGGCTGCGCCGCCAGCCAGGTTTCGTCGCAGCAGGTCTTGAGGGTTTCCCGCAGCCAGCGGTGGGCCGGATCCTTGTCGAAACGCGGGTGCCAGGCCTGGGTCAGCATCAGCGTCGGCAGCGGGATCGGCAGATTGAACGAGCGCAGTTTCAAGCCCAGCCGCCGTATGCTAAGCAGCGCTTCCTTGGGCACCGGCAGGATGAGATCGGAGTCCGGCAGGGCGAACATTGCCGCATGGAAACTCGGCGCGATCACCGCTACCCGTCGCTCCAGCCCCAGGGCATTCAGTGCAGTGTCGATGGGGCCACGGGCAATGCCGCGACGGGACATGCTGATATGGGAAAACCCGGCATAACGCTCGGCGGTGATCTCGCCGTCCAGCAACGGGTGATCTTCACGCACCAGACCGACGAAGTGGGTGGAAAACAGGTTCTGCACTTTGACTTCCGGGGTCACCGGGCGCGTGTTACTGACGCTCAGATCGATCCGCCCTTCTCGCAGCGCTTCATCGTCACCGTCACCCTCGGGAACGAAGCGCAACTCGCAGTGCGGCGCCAGTTGATCCAATGTATCGAACAGTTTGCCGCCGTACACACCGACGAAAAAATCGTTGGCGCGAATGCTGAAGCGTCGGCGCAACGTGCCCAGCTCCACGGCATCTGCCGAGCGAAACAGCAGCGCTGCCTGCTCGACCACATCACGCACCTGCTCACGCAACTCCAGCGCTTTGGGTGTCGGCACCAATCCCCGACCGGCGCGTACCAGAATCGGATCGCCAATGGCTTCGCGGATCCGCGTCAGCGTGCGGCTCATGGCCGCCGGGCTGAGATTCATCCGCCGCGCGGCGCCGACCACGCTGCCCTCGTCGAGCAAGGCGTCGAGGGCGACCAACAGGTTCATGTCCGGAAGTTGCATGCTGAGCACTCGTAACCGATCAGGATTGATCGGAACGCAATGCTAGCAGATCAAAAAATCAGCGCTGCATGCCCCAGCGCTTCACCGTCACCCGTTCCAGCGTGTCGAACACCAGGTTTTCCACCAGCAGACCGATGAGAATCACCACGGCCAGCCCAGCGAACACTTTGTCGGTGTACAGCTCGTTGCGGTTCTGGAAGATGTACCAGCCTAGGCCACCCTTGCCGCTGGTGGCACCGAACACCAGTTCGGCGGCGATCAGGGTGCGCCAGGCGAAGGCCCAGCCGATCTTAAGTCCGGCGAGGATCGACGGCAGCGCCGCCGGGATCAGGATGAACAGTACGAAGCGCATGCCCTTCAAACCGTAATTGCGCCCGGCCATGCGCAGGGTTTCCGAAACGCCGAGAAACCCGGCGTAAGTATTCAGCGCCAGCGCCCAGAGTACCGAATGCACCAGCACGAAAATCAGGCTGTTCTGCCCCAGGCCGAACCACAGCAACGCCAGCGGCAACAGGGCAATCGCCGGCAGCGGGTTGAACATCGAGGTCAGCGTACTCAACAGATCCCGGCCAGATTGAGTCGAAACGGCCAGCGTGGTCAGAGCAAAAGCCAGCACGATGCCGATCACGTAACCCTTGAGCAGCACCTGCAGCGAGATCCATACCTTGCCCGGCAGTTCGCCGCTGAGCATGCCGTCATACAGCGCATGGCTGGTCTGCAAAAAGCTCGGCAGCAGCAGGTCGTTGTTCTGCACCCGGGCCACTATTTCCCAGAGCACCGCCAGCAGAATCAGGATCACGCTTTTGCGCAGCCAGCCTTGCTGCCACAGGCGCTGGCCCAGTGGCAACTGGCGCTCCACCGGCACGCTGGTCAACGGTTGCAGATGGTTTTCGAATTCCTGACGTACAGACGATGAATGGCTCATCGGGCGATCCTCCGGGTGGCTCAATAAGCGATGCGAATGTCGTTGAAATCGTGTTCGTGCTCGGTTTCCGGTGATTGACCTTCGTCGAACAGCAGCCGATGAATACGCCGCGCCGACTCCTGAAACGCCACGCCGCCGAGGCTGTGCAGATCGTATTGATGACTGTGCACTTCCGCTCTCACCCGACCCGGGTGCGGCGACAGCAACAGGATGCGATTGCCCACCACCAGCGCTTCTTCAATCGAGTGAGTGACGAACAGCAGGGTGAAGCGCACTTCCTCCCAGAGCCGCAGCAACTCCTCCTGCATCTTGCGCCGGGTCAGGGCGTCCAGCGCGGCGAACGGTTCATCCATCAGCAGGATTTTCGGCTGCATCGCCAGTGCCCGGGCAATCGCCACCCGCGCTTTCATGCCGCCGGACAAGGTGTGCGGATAGGCATCGGCGAATGCCGCCAGACCGACCTTTTCCAGGTAATGCAGCGCACGCTCTTCGGCATCCTTTTTCTTCAACGTGCGCGAAGCCAACAGCGGAAACATCACGTTCTGTTTGACGGTTTTCCACGGCGGCAGTTGATCGAACTCTTGAAACACCACGATCCGGTCCGGCCCCGGCGCGTCGATGCGCTGGTCTTGCAGGCGGATCTCGCCCTCGCACGGCGCAATGAACCCGGCGACGGCCTTGAGCAAGGTGGACTTGCCGCAACCGGACGGGCCAAGCAGTACGAAGCGATCCTCCTGATCAACCTCGAAACTGACCTGATGGGTGGCGCGCACGACGCGCTGCGGCGTACGGTATTCGAGGCTGACCTGGTCGACCGCCAGCAACGTCTGCGCCGTGGCGATCGGGTTGCTGGCCGCGTGGCCTTGCAAAGGGGCGTTCATGTCGATCAGCTCCCCTGCAGCGGTCTGGCGTCCTGGAAGAAGTAGTCCTTCCACGATTCGGGTTTGTTCTTGATCGCGCCGACGCGGTAGAGGAACTCGGCAAGGGGGTAGGTGTTTTTCGGCGTGACGCTGAATTCGAACTGCGGGTTATCGATGATTTTCAGCAGCTCGGCGCGGTCGATTTTGGCTTTGGTCACGCGCAGGTAGGTGTCCGCCGCCGCGCCTTTATCGTTCTGCGCAAATTGCGCGGCTTCAGTCAGGGCTTCGACGAACGCCTTGTAGGTCTTGGGGTTCTCGTTGCGGAATTTCTCGGTGGCGAACAGCACGGTTGGCGAGTTCGGCCCGAGCACATCATAGGAATTGAGGACGACGTGCACGTTCGGGTTCTGCAGCGCCTGATCCTGGAACGGCGGGTTGGAAAAATGCCCGGTCAGCTCGGTGCCACCGGCGATCAAGGCTGCGGTGGCGTCCGGGTGCGGGACGGCGATGGTGTATTTATCGAGGCGATTGAATTCCTTGTCACCCCACTGCTTGGCCGCTGCGTATTGCAGGAAGCGCGACTGCACCGAAACGCCAACCGCCGGCACCGCAATGCGGTCCTTGTCGGTGAAGTCAGCAATGGTTTTGACCTTGGGATTGTTGCTGACGAGGTAGTACGGGAAATTGCCGAGCGAAGCCACGGCCTTGACGTTCTGCTTGCCGTGGGTGCGATCCCAGATCGTCAGCAACGGCCCGACGCCGGCGCCGGCAATGTCGATGGAATCGGAAAGCAGCGCATCGTTGACCGCCGCACCGCCGGACAACTGGGTCCAGTCGACCTTGATGTCGAGACCTTCCTGCTTGCCGTACTTCTCGATCAGTCCCTGATCGCGCACCACATTGAGCAATAGATAAACAATGCCGAACTGTTCGGCGATGCGAATTTCACCTTCAGCGTGGGCCGCGGCCGGCGCCACTAGGCTGCCGGCGATCAGGCTGAAACCGAGGCCGATGGCCGCCGCCAGCGGGGCGAATGGAAGACGTCTGGACATGATCGGATCTCCGGCAAATCAGAAAGGCGCGTCGCCCTGGATGGTGGTGCGATACAGCTTGCGGCGCAGGTGCGCAGGGCAGCCGGCGGCCAGGTGGATCAGCGAACGGTTGTCCCAGAACACCAGATCGTGGGGTTGCCATTGATGGCGATAGATGTTCTGCGGCAGCACGCTGTGGGCGTAGAGCTCGTCGAGCAGTTGTTTGCTCTCGTCTTCCGGCAGACCGACGATACGGGTGGTGAAACCTTCACTGACGAATAACGCCTTGCGGCCGTTTTCCGGATGGGTGCGGACCACCGGGTGCACGACTTCGGCGACCTGAGCCAATTGCTCCGGGGTCAGGGTCGGGCGCCAGTTACCTTCGAATTTGGTTTCGCTGTAACGCGCGGTGTAGGAATGCGCAGCCGAGCGGCCTTCGACGGCGTTACGCAGTGCCTCGGGCAGGCTGTCCCAGGCTTTGTGCATGTCGGCAAACAGGGTGTCGCCGCCTTCGGACGGCAGCTCCTGGGCGTGCAGCATCGAGCCGAGGCTCGGCAGTTCTTTGTAGGACAGATCCGAGTGCCAGAACTTGCCGGCATCACCGAGGCCGATGTTCTGGCCGTTCTCGACGATGTTGGAAACGATGAGGATTTCCGGGTGATTGGCCAGCAGGAATTGCTTGAGCACATGGATCTGCAACACGCCGAAACGACGGCTGAAGTCGATCTGCTGTTGCGGGGTGATGCGCTGGTCGCGGAACACCACGACGTGGTGATCGAGGTGCGCACGATGAATACGGGCGAAATCCTGGTCGTTGACCGGGCGGCTCAGGTCCAGGCCAATGATTTCGGCGCCGACGGCACCGTTGAACGGGCGAATCTCGAAGACTTGCGGCGCGACAGTCGCGGCGCTTGGGGTAGCAGTAGCTGCGGACATCATCAATCTCCCACGCACGGCACGCTCAAGGGCACGCGCGTCGATCGGAAACTCACGCTGAATTGCGTGTGGGTTCGTGTCGTGCGGCGCGCCGATTGGTCGGCAGGTACGCAGGAAGCTGACTTTATAGATATAATAAAATTAATTTAAATACCGTTAATGCATAACGATATGGCGATTGCTTCGGAATGGACCGAATGGTGAGTGACCATTTATGTCACTTCTGTGCGTAAAGTGGCGAATTCACTTACGCCATCACTGGCAAGCCAGCTCCCACAGATTCCGGGTAAACACACAAGCTTGTGTCCACCCCAGGTCGCTGTGGGAGCTGCGGTGCGACGATTCGACTTGCCAGCGATGAGGACCGAAAGACCAATGAAGATCTAGCGTTCGTGCAACGCCTCGGCCCGCGCCCGGATGATCGGTTTGAGCAGATAGCTCAGCACGGTCTTCTTGCCGGTGATGATGTCCACCGACGCCACCATCCCCGGGATGATCAACAACGGCTTCTCGTCAGTCCCGAGATGACTGCGCTCGGTACGCAGCTTGATGACGTAGTAAGTGGTTTTCTTGTCTTCGTCGGTGATGGTGTCCGCGCCGATCTGTTCCAGCTTGGCCTTCAGACCACCGTAGATGGTGTAGTCATAGGCGGTGAATTTCACCGTGGCTTCCTGCCCAGGATGCAGGAACGCGATGTCCTGCGGGCGAATCTTTGCCTCGACCAGCAGGGTGTCGTCCAGCGGCACGATTTCCACCAGATCGCTGCCCGGCTGGATCACCCCGCCGATGGTGTTGACCAGCATCTTGTTGACGATGCCCCGCACCGGCGAAGTGACGAGCGTGCGGCTGACGCGGTCTTCCAGCGCCTTGCCGGTGGCCTGGGCCTTGTTCAGGTCGGTGCGGGCCTCGTTGAGCTGGGTCAGGGCTTCGCTGCGGAACTTGCCGCGAGTCTCGTCGATCTTGCGTTGCACTTCCTTGATTGCCGACTCGGCACGTGGAATCGCCAGGGTGGTGGCGTCGAGTTGTCCCCGGGTTTCCACTTCGGCGCGTTTGAGCCGCAACACTTCCACCGGTGACACCGCGCCCTGGGCCACCAGCGGCTCGGACATGTTGATTTCCTGGCGTTGCAGGCCGAGTTGCTGGCGGTACTGCGCCTGCTTCGAGGTGAATTCGCGCAGCTCCTGCTGACGCTGGATCAACTGTTCCTGCAAGCCGCCGACCTCGTCGTGCAGTTGCTGACGACGGCTGATGTATAGGGATTCTTCACTCTTGGCCTGACCCGGCACCGCCTTGAGCACATCCTCAGGGAAGTTCAGCGGCCGGTCATCGACCTCGGCGCTCAGGCGCTCGACCCGCAGCAGCATCGACAGGCGATCGGCTTCGGTTTCGCCGACGTTGGAGGCAAACCGCGTATCGTCCAGCCGAATCAGCGGCGCGCCGGCCTCGACGATCTGACCTTCCTTGACGAACAGCTCGGAGACGATCCCGCCCTCGAGGTTCTGGATTTTCTGGATCTTCGACGACGGAATCGCCTTGCCGTCGCCCTTGGTCACTTCGTCGATCACGGCGAAGTTGGCCCACAGCATCATGAACACGAAGAAGCCGATGATCGCCCAGATCGTCAGCCGCACCACACGCGGCGCGTCTTCGATCAAGGCCTTGTTGACCTCCGGCAGCGGCTGGCCCTGCAACGATGCAGAGCCTTTGAAATAGCGACGGATCGAATCCTTGAAACCCGACTTAAGCAACACTGATCTGCCCCTTCTTCAACGCTTCCATCACGGCGGCTTTCGGGCCATCGGCGAGAATCTGCCCACGGTCCACCACCAGCAGGCGGTCCACCAGCGACAGCAGCGATGCCCGGTGCGTCACCAGCACCACGGTCTTGTTTTCAACGACGGCGGCCAGGCGTTGCTTGAGGCGTTCTTCGCCGGTGTTGTCCATGGCGCTGGTCGGTTCATCGAGCAGCAGGATCGGCGGATTGAGCAGCAGCGCCCGCGCCAGGGCGACGTTCTGCCGCTGGCCGCCGGACAGATTCTGCCCACGCTCGCCGACTTGCAGTTCATAACCCTGCGGGTGCAGACGGGCGAATTCGTGGACGCCAGCCAGTTCGGCGGCTTGCAGGACAAGCTCGTCTTCGACGTAACGGGCACCGGAAATCAGGTTGTCGCGCAGAGTACCGGCCAGCAGCTGGATGTCCTGGGGGACGTAGCCGATGTTGTAGCGCAGCTCGCTGACATCGATCTGGCGGATGTCGACACCGTCCACCAGCAACGCGCCGTCATCCGGCTGATAGAGGCCGACCAGCAGTTTGGCCAGCGAACTTTTGCCCGAGCCACTGCGACCGATGATGCCTATCTTCTCGCCGGGACGGATCACCAGGTTGATGTTTTTCAACGCCGGGTTCTGTTGCTCCGGATAGGTAAAACTGAGTTGGCGGCATTCGATGGCGCCTTGCAGGACCTTGCGGCTCAGCGGGCGCTCTTCGAAATTGCGCTCCTGCGGCAGTTCCATCATCTGGTCGACCGAGGTCATGGTCACTCGCGCCTGCTGGTAACGGGTCAGCAGACCGGAGAGCGACGCCAGCGGGCTCAGTGCCCGGCCGCTGAGCATGTAGCAGGCGATCAGGCCGCCCATGCTCAGGTTGCCGGCGATGATCTGGTACACGCCGAAGACAATCATGATCACCCCGGCCAGTTGCTGGATCAGCAAGGTGATGTTCATCGCCAGACCGGAAAGCATCTTTACCCGCAATTCGAGACGGCTGAGGGTGCCGATGGTCTGTTCCCATTGGTACTGGCGTTCGCTTTCGGCGTTATTGACCTTCACCGCGTCGAGGCCGGCGAGGGTCTCGATCAGGCTCGACTGACGCTCGGCACCCAGCGCCATGGTGCGCTCCATGGTGGCCACCAGCGGCTTCTGCAACGCATAACCGATCAGCAGTGCAATCGGGAAGGCCAGCACCGGAATCCACACCAGATGCCCGCCGAGAATGGCGATGACAATGAAGATCAGAATGGTGAACGGCAGATCGATCAGGCTGGTCAAGGTCAGCGAGGCGAGGAAATCGCGCAGGCTCTGGAACTCGTGGATGTTCTGGGCAAAGCTGCCGACCCGTGCCGGGCGGTACTTCATGGCCATGCCGACGATGCGTTCGAACAGCGTGGCGGAGATGATCAGGTCGGTTTTCTTGCCGGCCAGATCCAGGCACAGACTGCGCAGGCTCTTGAGGATCAGATCGAACAGATAGGCACCGGTGATGCCCAGTGCGAGCACCCAAAGGGTCGCTTCGGCCTGGTTCGGCACCACGCGGTCATAAACGTTCATCACGAACAGCGGCGCGGCCATGGCGATGATGTTGATCAGGAAACTCGCAGCGATGGCGTCGGCGTACAGCCAGCGTGAACGCTTGAGGGTGTCGCGGAACCACGAACGCGCACGGGGAATCAGCGTGCCGTGGTTGACGTCGAATTTGTGCTGGGGCTGGGCAAAGAACACTTTGCCGAGGTAATCGTCGGCCAGCAGTTCGCGGCTGACAAGTGATTCGCCGCCATCGGTTTCGCTGAGCAGCACCCGGGCTTCGTTCTCACCCTGCCAGCCCAACAGGACGGCACTGCGGCCATCCTTGAGGAGCAACAACGCTGGCATGGCGATGGCCGGAATCTCTTCCAGCTTGCGTTGCAGCACCCGCCCCTGCAGGCCGGCGCGCGCGGCTGCACGGGGTAGCAGTTCGACGCTCAGGCGCTGTTTGGGCAACGGCAGGCCGGTGGTCAGCATCGCCGCACTGGCAGGCTTCTGGTGCAGCATGCAAAGAGCGAGCAGACCATCCAGCAACGGATCGTCGTGCATCGCGCGTGGATCATGACTGAGATGAACTCGACTGACTTCTGATTCCACGCTCGACACTCTTTAACAGTTGAAAAGGGACAACTCAATTCATCCCGGGCAGTTGAACCTTGGGCTTCACGTCGTTCTGCACAACGGATGCCATCGGCGCGACCACTCCCTGGCTCTTGAGCAACTCGCCCATGGTCGCCTTGATTCGGTATTGAGTAAATAACTGAATGTTCTTGATCTCCGCCAGACGGCGCGAAGCGGTGAACAGTTCGTTTTCACTGTCGAGCAAATCCAGCAGGGTTCGTTCGCCCAGACTGAACTGACGCTGGTACGCGGTGCGCACCGCGGTGCTGTGATCGACGTACTGCTGAGCGATCGGCACCTGGGCGTTGGCGTTGTTCAGGGCGTTCCAGGCCAGGCCCAGCTCTTCGTTCAACTGACGCAAGGCGTTGTTGCGGATGTCCAGCGCCTGGTTCGACAGGTAGGCCTTGGATTCCAGGTCAGCCTTGTTGCTGCCACCGGAATACAGATTGAAGCGCATGCGCAGCATCGCCTGCCATTCATTGTTGTGACCGTTCTGGCCGTCCAGGTCGTTGTCGGCGGTGCGGCCCAGCTCGGCATCGAAACGCGGATAGAAGGTCGACTTGGCGGTTTCGTACTGCTTCTCGGCAGCGGCGATGTCGGATTCGGCCGAACGCAGGATCGGGCTGTTTTCCAGCATCTGCGCGCGGGCTTCATTGAGGTTGGCGGGCATCATCGCCATGAACGGCGCCGGACGCTCCAGTTGATCGGGCATCTGGCCGACGGCGCTGAGGAAGTTGGTTTCCGAGTCGG
This sequence comes from Pseudomonas sp. KCJK9016, assembly GCF_046231795.1. Lineage (NCBI taxonomy): Bacteria > Pseudomonadati > Pseudomonadota > Gammaproteobacteria > Pseudomonadales > Pseudomonadaceae > Pseudomonas > Pseudomonas sp. KCJK9016. The sequence continues at coordinate 236,110 of NZ_JBJJMM010000005.1, forward strand.
CCAGGTTGGTCTGCTCGGTGATCAGGTTGTTGCGGGCTTGGGCCATCCGTGCTTCGGCCTGATCGAGGTCGGCACCGCTGCCGACACCGCGCTGGGTACGCAACTGGATCTGGTCGTAGATGCGCTGGTGGCTCTTGAGGTTTTCCTCGGCCAGGCGCACGAACTCACGACGGGTCAGCACATCCAGGTAAACCTGGGCGACCGTCAGCGCAGTACGCTCGGAGGTGCCGAGCAAGGCGTAGGCGCGGGAGTTGACGGTGGCTTGTTGACGCCCGACTTCGCTGGACGTCGCAAAACCGTCAAAAACCATTTGCGACAGACGTAAACTTGACTCGCCACGGTTCAGGGTTTCCCAGTGATTGCCACCGCCATTGGCGCGGGTGGTGACGCTGTCGGTTCCTTCACGGCCATAACCACCGAGCAGATCAACCTTGGGCAGGTATCCCCCTTTGGCAGCCTTTAACTGATAATCCGCAGCCAAACGACTGTTGACCCCTGCCTGGATTTCCGGATGGACATCCAGCGCCTGTTGCATGGCTTCGGGCAGGGTTTGTGCTTGTGCGAAAGACGCGGCGAGAGCGAAAGGCAGTGCCTTGAACAGGGGCGAACGCATGGTGAGGATTTTCCCAGAACTTCTTGTCGTGAATCACAGCAAACAAGGGTGCTGCGTCGGATGATGGCAACCGGTATGACCGTATGTCGGAAATTTTAAAACCGGAACTGGATCACATGCTCAAGGGCAAGTCGCCGGTAAATATCAATGTGACATTAGTGGGACGATTGTTTAGGATGGCACCCAGAAGGTCAATAGTTTGGCATAAAGTTAATAGCGAAAGAATCTAGCCAAAATATTGACACAGATCAGCGTCAAACTTGATTCACATTTTTTTAAAAGTACGTCCAGACTGAATCGGCGCAGAAAAGCCATCAGGTCTATGGAAGTCAACTGAACGTGACACCCGGAGAGTCTTCAATGAGCAGTGTTGTTGCCATCGTCAAAAGCATTGTCGGTCAGGTTTTCGTGGTGTCCCCGGAGGGCGTCCGTCGCGTACTCGTTGAAGGCGACCGCTTGTTCGCAGGCGATCAGGTCGATACCGGCGTCGCTGGCGCGGTGTCCCTGGAACTGGCGGATGGCCGCACCCTCGATCTGGGTCGTGATACTCAGTGGAGCGCCGATACTCCGGACTCCAGCACTGACCTGGCCGAAGCCACTGCGCAGGCCGCACCGTCCGTTGAAGAGCTGCAGCAAGCCATTGCCGCCGGCGCCGACCCGACCACCGCGCTTGAAGCCACCGCTGCCGGTCCGACCGCTGCGGGCACCGGTGGTGCCGCCGGTGGTGGCCACAGCTTCGTGATGCTCGATGCCACCGCTGGCCGTGTCGACCCGACCATCGGTTTCCCGACCGCAGGCATCAATTCTGCCGGCCAGGCCGCCCAGAACATCACCGGCGGCCAGACCACCGACACCACCACCAACGCCCTGCGCGACTCGACCCTGAGCCTCAGCGCCACACCGACCATCACCGAAGCCGGCGGCGTGCTGGTGTACACCGCGACCCTGACCCAGGCGCCGCTGACCGACCTGACCGTCACCCTGTCCAATGGTGCGGTGATCGTGATTCCGGCCGGCTCCACCACCGGCACGGTCAACGTGCCGCTGGCACCGAATGACACGGTCTACAACGACGCCAGCCAGATCAACGTGACCGTCACCGGCACCACCGGCGGCAACGGCATTACCGTCACCGTGCCGACCACACCAGCCGTGACCCAGGTCACCGATACCATCGACACCACCACCGTCACGCTGACGGCGGGCAGCAGCGTCACCGAAGGTGGCCAGATCACCTACACCGCAACCCTGACCAACCCGGCGCAGACGCCAGTCACCGTCACCCTGTCCAACGGCTCGACCATCACCATCGAAGCCGGCCAGACCACCGGCACCGTCAACGTGCCGACCGCACCGAATGACGTGTACAACAATGGCAGCACCGTCACCACCACGATCACCGGTGCCACGGGCGGCAATTTCGAGAATCTGGTGGCGAACCCGACGCCAGCCGTTACCAACATCGTCGATTCGATCGACACTACCAACCTGACCCTGAGCGCGACCGGCACCGTGGTCGAGGGCGGCCAGATCACCTACACCGCGACGTTGACCAATCCGGCGCAGACGCCGGTCACCGTCACCCTGTCCAACGGCTCGACCATCACCATCGAAGCCGGCAAAACCAGCGGCAGCGTCAACGTGCCGACCGCACCGAATGACGTCTACAACAATGGCGGCACCGTCAGCACCACCATTACCGGCGCTACCGGCGGCAACTTCGAGAATCTGGTGCCGAACACCACGCCGGCGACCACCACCGTCACCGATTCCATCGACACCACCAATCTGTCGCTGTCCGCGACCGGTTCCGTGGCCGAGGGCGGTTCGATCGTTTACACCGCAACGCTGACCAACCCGGCGGGCACCCCGGTGACCGTGACGTTGAGCAACGGCTCCGTCATCACCATTGAAGCGGGCAAGACCACCGGCACCGTGACCGTTCCGGCACCCGCCGACGACGTTTACAAGGACGCGGGCAAAGTCGAAGTCAGCATTACCGGCACCACGGGCGGCAACTTCGAGAACCTGGTGCCGAGCACCGTTCCAGCCGTCACCGAAATCACCGATACCATCGACACCACTACGGTCAAACTGACCGCGACCGAATCCGCAGCAGAAGGTGGCACCATCACCTACACCGCTACCGTCGGCGCCCCTGTGACCGGCTCACCAGTCACCGTGACCCTGGCCAATGGTCAGCAGATCACCATCGAAGTCGGCAAGACCACCGGTACCGTGACCACCACCGCGCCGAATGACGCGTTGACTGGCAATCCGCCGCTGACCAACTCGATTACTGGCGTGACGGGCGGCAACTACGAAAACCTCGTGGCCGACAAAACCCCGGTTTCGACCACGATCACCGACACCGTCGACACCACCAGTCTGACCCTGAGTGCCACTGGCACTGTGGCCGAGGGTGGTTCGATCGTTTACACCGCGACCCTGACCAATGCAGCCGGCTCGCCCGTCACCGTAACCCTGTCCAATGGCGCGGTGATCACCATCGAGGCCGGCAAGACCACCGGCACCGTGACCGTTCCGGCCCCGGCCGATGACGTCTACAAGGATGCCGGCAAAGTCGAAGTGACCATCAAGGACGCGTCCGGCGGCAACTTCGAGAACCTGGTACCAAGCACCGTTCCAGCGGTTACCGAAGTGACCGACACCATCGACACTTCGACCGTGAAACTGACCGCTGACACGTCGGTCGCTGAAGGCGGCACCGTCACTTACACCGCCACCGTTGGCGCCCCAGTGACCGGCTCACCAGTCACCGTGACCCTGGCCAACGGTCAGACCATCACCATCGAAGTCGGCAAGACCACCGGCAGCGTGACCACCACGGCGCCGAACGATGTACTCAACGGCCACGCGCCGCTGACCAACTCGATCACCGACGTGAGCGGCGGCAACTACGAAAACCTCGTGGCCGACAAGACCCCGGTTTCGACTACGGTCACCGACACCGTCGACACCACCAATCTCACCCTGAGCGCTACCGGTAGCGTGGCCGAGGGTGGTTCGATCGTTTACACCGCCACCTTGACCAACCCGGCCGGCACCCCGGTGACCGTAACGTTGAGCAATGGCTCCGTCATCACCATCGAAGCTGGGAAGACCACCGGCACCGTGACCGTTCCGGCTCCTGCCGATGACGTTTATAAAGACGCCGGCAAAGTCGAAGTCACCATCAAGGACGCCTCTGGCGGCAACTTCGAAAACCTCGTGCCAAGCACCGTTCCAGCGGTTACCGAAGTCACCGACACCATCGACACCACCAACCTGACCCTGAGCGCTACCGGCTCCGTGGCCGAGGGCGGTTCGATCGTTTACACCGCCACGCTGACCAACCCGGCCGGCACTCCGGTCACCGTGACCTTGAGCAACGGCGCCGTCATCACCATCGAGGCCGGTAAAACCACCGGCACCGTGACTGTTCCTGCGCCTGCCGATGACGTCTACAAGGACGCCGGCAAGGTCGAAGTGACCATCAAGGATGCGTCCGGTGGCAACTTCGAGAACCTGGTGCCAAGCACCGTTCCGGTGGTCACCGAAGTGACTGACACCATCGATACCACCACGGTGAAGCTCACCGCGACCGAGTCGGCGGCTGAAGGTGGAACGGTCACCTACACCGCGACTGTTGGCGCTCCAGTAACGGGTTCTCCGGTCACCGTGACCCTGGCCAACGGTCAGCAAATCACCATCGAAGTCGGCAAAACCACCGGCACCGTGACCACCACCGCGCCGAACGATGCATTGAATGGTCACGCACCGCTGACTAACGCGATCACTGATGTTTCCGGTGGCAACTACGAAAATCTGGTTGCCGATAAAACGCCGGTCAGCACCACCGTGACCGATACCGTCGACACGACCAATCTGTCGTTGACCGCAACCGGCACCGTGGCCGAAGGCGGGTCAATCGTTTACACCGCCACGCTGACCAATCCAGCCGGCACTCCGGTGACCGTGACCCTGTCCAACGGCGCGGTGATCACCATCGAGGCCGGCAAGACCACCGGCACCGTGACCGTTCCGGCACCCGCCGATGACGTCTACAAGGACGCCGGCAAAGTCGAAGTCACCATCAAGGATGCAACCGGCGGCAACTTCGAGAACCTGGTGCCTAGCACCGTCCCGACCGTCACCGAAGTCACTGACACAATCGATACATCGACTGTGAAGCTGAGCGCCGATACATCGGTGGCTGAGGGCGGCACTGTCACCTACACCGCGACGGTCAGTGCGCCTGTGACCGGTTCGCCAGTGACTGTCACGTTGGCCAACGGCCAGACCATCACCATCGAAGTCGGCAAGACCTCCGGCACCGTGACCACCACCGCACCGAACGATGCGTTGAACGGTCACGAACCGTTGAGCAACTCGATCACTGGCGTGAGCGGCGGCAACTACGAGAATCTGGTGGCTGACAAAACTCCGGTCAGCACCACCGTGACCGACACCGTCGACACCACCAACCTGTCGCTGACCGCGACCGGCACCGTGGCCGAGGGAGGTTCGATTGTTTACACCGCCACGCTGACCAACCCCGCCGGCACTCCGGTGACCGTCACCTTGAGCAACGGCTCGGTCATCACCATCGAAGCCGGAAAAACCACCGGCACCGTGACCGTTCCGGCCCCTGCCGATGACGTCTACAAGGATGCCGGCAAGGTCGAAGTCACCATCAAGGATGCGTCTGGCGGCAACTTCGAAAACCTCGTGCCAAGCACTGTTCCAGCGGTTACCGAAGTCACCGACACCATCGACACCACCACGGTCAAGCTGACTGCGACCGAAACCGCTGCTGAAGGTGGCACCGTCACTTACACCGCCACTGTTGGCGCGCCAGTGACCGGATCGCCTGTGACCGTGGCCCTGTCCAACGGTCAGCAAATCACCATCGAAGTCGGTAAAACTACCGGCACCGTGACCACCACCGCGCCGAACGACGCGTTGAACGGTCACGAGCCGCTGACCAACTCGATCACCGGCGTGACCGGTGGCAACTACGAGAATCTGGTCGCTGACAAAACTCCGGTCAGCACCACCGTTACCGACACCGTCGACACCACCAACCTGACCCTGAGCGCCACTGGTTCCGTGGCCGAAGGGGGTTCGATCGTCTACACCGCGACCCTGACCAACCCGGCAGGTACTCCGGTGACCGTGACCTTGTCGAACGGCGCGGTGATCACCATCGAAGCCGGTAAAACCACCGGCACCGTAAGCGTTCCGGCCCCGGCCGATGACGTTTACAAGGATGCGGGCAAAGTCGAAGCGACCATTTCGACGGCTACTGGCGGCAACTTCGAGAACCTGGTGCCAAGCACTGTTCCTGCAGTCACCCAGGTCACCGACACCATCGACACCACCACGGTCAAACTGACCGCGACCGAGTCGGCGGCGGAAGGCGGCACCGTCACCTACACCGCGACTGTCGGCGCACCTGTGACTGGCTCGCCAGTCACCGTGACTCTGTCCAACGGTCAGTCGATCACCATCGAAGTCGGCAAAACCACCGGCACCGTCACCACTACCGCGCCGAACGATGCGCTGAACGGCCATGCACCACTGACCAACGCGATTACGGATGTGAGCGGTGGCAACTACGAGAATCTGGTCGCCGACAAAACCCCGGTCAGCACCACGGTCACCGATACCATCGACACCACCAACCTGTCGCTGACCGCGACCGGCACCGTGGCCGAGGGCGGCTCGATTGTTTACACCGCCACCCTGACCAACCCGGCCGGCACGCCGGTCACCGTGACCCTGTCGAACGGTGCCGTGATCACCATCGAGGCGGGTAAAACCACCGGCACCGTGAGCGTTCCAGCCCCGGCCGATGACGTCTACAAAGACGCCGGCAAGGTTGAAGTCACGATCAAGGACGCGTCCGGCGGCAACTTCGAGAACCTTGTTCCGAGCACTGTTCCAGCGGTGACCGAAGTCACTGACACCATCGACACCACCACGGTCAAACTGACCGCGACCGAGTCGGCGGCGGAAGGCGGCACCGTCACCTACACCGCTACCGTTGGCGCACCTGTAACCGGCTCGCCGGTCACCGTGACCCTGGCCAATGGTCAGCAGATCACCATCGAAGTGGGCAAGACCACCGGCACCGTCACCACCACCGCACCGAACGACGCACTCAACGGTCATGAACCGCTGACCAACTCGATCACCGGCGTGAGCGGCGGCAACTACGAAAATCTGGTGGCCGACAAGACCCCGGTCAGCACCACCGTGACCGACACCGTCGACACCACCAACCTGACGCTGAGCGCGACGCCGGAAGTCAACGAAGGTGGCCAGATCACCTACACCGCGACCCTGACCAACGCCGCCGGCACTCCGGTGACCGTGACCCTGAGCAACGGCGCGGTGATCACCATCGAGGCCGGCAAGACCACCGGCACCGTGACCGTCGACGCGCCGAAAGACGACGTCTACAAGGACGCGGGCACCGTTGAAACAACCATCAAGGGCGCCACCGGCGGCAACTTCGAGAACCTGGTCACCAGCACTGCCCCGGCGGTCACCACCGTCCACGACACCATCGACACCTCCACCGTGTCGCTGACCGCCACCGCCAGCGTTGCCGAAGGCGAAACCGTGGTCTACACCGCGACCGTGACCGCGCCAGTGACCGGTTCGCCGGTCGTGGTGACCCTGTCCAACGGCCAGACCATCACCATCGCCGTAGGCGAGACTACCGGCACCGTGAACTTCGTCGCGCCGAACAGCCCATTGGCGGGCGGCAGCTCGCTTAGCGTGACAATCGACAAAGCCACCGGTGGCAACTACGAAAACCTGGCGGTCGACAGCACACCGGCGAACACCTCGGTGTCGGACACAGTCGACACGACCAATCTGAACCTGACCGCCACTGATTCGGTGGCCGAGGGTGGTTCGATTGTTTACACCGCGACGCTGACCAACCCGGCCGGCACCCCGGTGACCGTGACCCTGTCCAACGGTGCCGTGATCACCATCGAAGCCGGCAAGACTACGGGGACCGTGACCGTTCCGGCTCCGGCCGATGACGTCTACAAGGATGCCGGCAAGGTCGAAGCAACTATTTCGACTGTCACTGGCGGCGGTTTCGAGAACCTGGTGCCGAGCACTGTTCCGGCCGTGACCAATGTCACCGACACCATCGACACCACTACGGTGAAACTCACCGCGACCGAGTCGGCTGCTGAAGGCGGTACCGTCACCTACACCGCTACCGTTGGCGCACCTGTAACCGGCTCGCCGGTCACCGTGACCCTGGCCAATGGTCAGCAGATCACCATCGAAGTGGGCAAAACCACCGGCACCGTGACTACCACCGCACCGAACGACGCACTCAACGGTCACGCACCGCTGACCAACTCGATCACCGGCGTGAGCGGTGGCAACTACGAGAATCTGGTGGCTGACAAAACTCCAGTCAGCACCACGGTGACCGACACCGTCGACACCACCAACCTGTCGCTGACTGCGACCGGCACTGTGGCCGAAGGCGGTTCGATCGTTTACACCGCGACCCTGACCAATCCGGCCGGCACGCCGGTGACCGTGACGTTGAGCAACGGCGCTGTAATCACCATAGAAGCCGGTAAAACCACCGGCACCGTGACCGTCCCGGCCCCGGCCGATGACGTCTACAAAGACGCCGGCAAAGTCGAAGTCACCATCAAGGATGCAACCGGCGGCAACTTCGAGAACCTGGTGCCAAGCATCGTTCCGGCCGTGACTCAGGTCACCGACACCATCGACACCACCACGGTCAAACTGACCGCGACCGGGTCGGCGGCTGAGGGCGGCACCGTTACTTACACCGCGACGGTTGGCGCACCGGTGACCGGCTCGCCGGTTGTCGTGACCCTGTCCAACGGTCAGCAAATCACCATCGAAGTCGGCAAGACCACTGGCACCGTGACCACCACCGCGCCGAATGATGTGCTGAACGGCCATGCACCGCTGACCAACGCGATTACCGATGTAAGCGGCGGCAACTACGAGAACCTCGTAGCGGACAAGACTCCGGTTTCGACCACCGTCACCGACACCGTCGACACCACCAACCTGTCGCTGACTGCGACCGGCACCGTGGCCGAGGGCGGCTCGATCGTTTACACCGCGACCCTGACCAACCCGGCCGGCACGCCGCTGACCGTGACGTTGAGCAACGGCGCCGTCATCACCATCGAAGCGGGTAAAACCACTGGTACCGTAACCGTTCCGGCTCCGGCCGATGACGTGTACAAAGACGCCGGTAAAGTCGAAGTGACCATCAAGGACGCGTCCGGTGGCAACTTCGAGAACCTGGTGCCAAGCACCGTTCCAGCCGTAACGGAAGTCACTGACACCATCGACACGACGACCGTGAAGCTGACCGCTTCCGAAACCGCGGCTGAAGGTGGCACTGTCACCTACACCGCGACTGTCGGTGCTCCAGTCACCGGTTCGCCTGTGACCGTGACCCTGGCCAATGGTCAGCAAATCACCATCGAAGTCGGCAAGACCACCGGCACCGTGACTACCACAGCACCGAACGACGCGTTGAACGGCCACGAACCGCTGACCAACTCGATCACGGGTGTCACTGGCGGCAATTACGAGAACCTGGTGGCCGACAAGACTCCGGTCAGCACCACCGTCACCGACACCATCGACACCACCAACCTGTCGCTCAGTGCGACCGGCACCGTGGCCGAGGGTGGCCAGATCACCTACACCGCCACACTGACCAACGCTGCGGGCACTCCGGTGACCGTGACCTTGAGCAACGGCGCCGTAATTACCATCGAGGCCGGCAAAACCACTGGCACCGTAACCGTTCCCGCGCCAGCCGATGACGTCTACAAGGACGCCGGCACCGTGCAGGCCACCATCACCAATGCCACCGGTGGCAACTTCGAAAATCTGGTGACCAGCAACACGCCAGCCGTGACCAACGTCACCGACACCATCGACACCACCACGGTGAAACTCACCGCGACCGAGTCGGCAGCTGAAGGCGGCACCGTTACTTACACTGCGACTGTCGGTGCACCAGTCACCGGTTCGCCTGTGACCGTGACCCTGGCCAATGGTCAGCAAATCACCATCGAAGTCGGCAAGACCACCGGCACCGTGACCACCACTGCACCGAACGATGCGTTGAACGGTCACGCACCGCTGACCAACGCGATCACCAACGTCAGCGGCGGCAACTACGAAAATCTGGTCGCCGACAAGACTCCGGTTTCGACCACCGTCACCGACACCGTCGACACCACCAACCTGACCCTCAGCGCCACCAATTCGGTCGCCGAGGGCGGTTCGATCATCTACACCGCCACCCTGACCAACGCGGCGGGCACTCCGGTGACCGTGACCTTGAGCAACGGCGCCGTCATCACCATCGAGTCCGGTAAAACCACCGGCACCGTCACTGTTCCGGCACCGGCCGATGACGTTTACAAGGACGCCGGCACTGTTCAGGCCACCATTACCAACGCTACCGGTGGCAATTTCGAAAATCTGGTGACCAGTACGGTTCCCGCAGTGACGCAGGTCACCGATACCATCGACACCACCACGGTGAAACTCACCGCGACCGAGTCGGCGGCGGAAGGTGGCACCGTTACTTACACCGCGACTGTCGGCGCGCCGGTGACCGGTTCGCCGGTTGTGGTAACCCTGGCCAATGGTCAGCAGATCACCATCGAAGTGGGTAAAACCACCGGCACCGTGACCACCACGGCGCCAAACGATGTGCTGACCGGCCACGCGCCGTTGACCAACGCCATCACCAACGTTTCCGGTGGCAACTACGAAAATCTGGTCGCCGATAAAACACCGGTCAGCACCACCGTCACCGACACCATCGACACCACCAACCTGTCGCTGACTGCGACCAGCACCGTGGCCGAAGGTGGCCAGATCACCTACACCGCGACTCTGACCAACGCCGCTGGCTCGCCAATGACCGTGACCTTGTCGAACGGTGCCGTCATCACCATCGACGCGGGCAAAACCACCGGCACCGTAACCGTCCCGGCGCCCGCCGATGACGTCTACAAGGACGCCGGCACCGTTCAGGCCACGATCAAATCCGCCACCGGTGGCAACTTCGAAAACCTGGTGACCAGCACCACGCCGGCGGTGACCAACGTCACCGACACCATCGACACCACCACGGTCAAACTCACCGCGACCGAGTCTGCCGCTGAAGGCGGCACGGTCACCTACACCGCTACTGTCGGCGCACCTGTAACCGGCTCGCCGGTCACCGTGACCCTGGCCAATGGTCAGCAGATCACCATCGAAGTGGGTAAAACCACCGGCACCGTGACCACCACGGCGCCAAACGATGTGCTGACCGGCCACGCGCCGTTGACCAATGCCATCACCAACGTCAGTGGCGGCAATTACGAAAACCTTGTAGCCGACAAGACCCCAGTCAGCACCACCGTCACCGACACCGTCGACACCACCAACCTGTCGCTCAGTGCGACCGGCACCGTGGCCGAAGGTGGCCAGATCACCTACACCGCGACGCTGACCAATGCTGCTGGCTCGCCAGTCACTGTGACCTTGTCCAACGGCGCCGTGATCACCATCGACGCCGGCAAGACCACCGGCACCGTAACCGTTCCGGCTCCAGCCGATGACGTCTACAAGGACGCCGGCACCGTACAGGCCACGATCAAATCCGCCACCGGTGGCAACTTCGAAAACCTGGTGACCAGCACCACACCAGCCGTAACCAACGTCACCGACACCATCGACACCACCACGGTCAAACTCACCGCGACCGAAACCGCTGCTGAAGGTGGCACCGTCACCTACACCGCGACCGTCGGAGCGCCTGTAACTGGTTCGCCGGTTGTCGTGACCCTGTCGAACGGTCAGTCGATCATCATCGAAGTGGGTAAAACCACCGGCACCGTGACCACCACTGCACCGAACGATGCGTTGAACGGTCACGCACCGCTGACCAACGCGATCACCAACGTCAGCGGCGGCAACTACGAAAATCTGGTCGCCGACAAGACTCCGGTTTCGACCACCGTCACCGACACCGTCGACACCACCAACCTGACCCTCAGCGCCACCAATTCTGTCGCCGAGGGTGGTTCGATCGTCTACACCGCAACGTTGACCAACGCCGCGGGCACTCCGATGACCGTAACCCTGAGCAACGGCGCCGTGATTACCATCGACGCCGGCAAAACCACCGGCACCGTCACTGTTCCGGCTCCAGCCGATGACGTTTACAAAGACGCCGGCACCGTTCAGGCCACGATCAAGTCGGCTACCGGTGGCAACTTCGAAAACCTGGTGACCAGCAACACGCCAGCCGTGACCAACGTCACCGACACCATCGACACCACCACCGTGAAGCTGACCGCCACCGCAACAGCGGCCGAGGGTGGCAACGTCGTCTACACCGCCACCGTGGGCGCTCCGGTCACCGGTTCGCCGGTTGTCGTGACCCTGTCCAACGGCCAGACCATCACCATCGACATCGGCAAGACCACCGGCACTGTCACCACGACCGCGCCGAACGACGTGTTGAACGGTCACGCACCACTGACCAACTCGATCACCAACGTCAGCGGCGGCAACTACGAAAACCTCGTGGCCGACAAGACGCCGGTTTCGACAACCGTCACCGACACCATCGACACCACCAACCTGTCGCTGACTGCGACCGGCACCGTGGCCGAGGGTGGTCAGATCACCTACACCGCGACCCTGACCAACGCCGCTGGCTCGCCAGTGACCGTAACCCTGAGCAACGGCGCCGTAATCACCATCGATGCCGGCAAAACCACCGGCACCGTGACCGTTCCGGCACCGGCCGACGACGTCTACAAAGACGCCGGCACCGTGCAGGCAACCATCACCAACGCCACCGGTGGCAACTTCGAAAATCTGGTGACCAGCAACACGCCAGCGGTGACCAACGTCACCGACACCATCGACACCACCACCGTCAGCATCACCGGCAGCACCTCGGTGACCGAAGGCCAGACCGCCAGCTACACCGTCAGCCTGACGCACCCGGCGCAAACCGAAGTGACCCTGAAGATCGTCTACAGCGGCACCGCCGCCGACGGTTCGGACTTCACCGGCGTGTACACCGTGAAGATCCCGGCGGGCGCCAGCAGCGCACAGTTCAACGTTGCAACCATCGACGACAAGATCACCGAAGGCACCGAGAACTTCGTGGTCAAGATCGACTCGGCCACCGGCGGCAACTTCGAGAACCTGGCCGTCAGCAGCACCAACGGCAGCGTCAGCACTTCGATCATCGACAACGATGCGCCACCGGTGATCGACCTCGACGCCAACAACTCCAGCGGCGCCACCGGGGCCGACTACAAGGTGACGTTCACCGAGAACACCCCGGGCGCCGGCGTGTCGATTGCCGATACCGACATCAGCATCACCGACCCGGACAGCACCATGCTGACCGGTGCGACCATCGTGCTGACCAACCGTCAGGACGGCGATGCGCTGAACCTGGGCAACAGCGTCAACGGCATCACCATCAACGCCAACAGCACCAATGGCACGATCACGCTGACACTCTCGGGCAACGCGACGCTCGCCGACTACATGCAGGCGATCAAGAACATCACCTTCACCAACAGCAGTGAAGACCCGAGCACCGTGCCGCGGATCATCACCGTGACGGTGACCGATGGCGGCAACTACTCCAACGTTGCCACCACCACGGTCAACGTGGTGGCCGTCAACGACGCGCCGGTCGCTGCTCCGGTCAACGTCATCGGCACCGAAGACACCCCGCTGATTCTCGGCTGGTCGACCTTCGGTGTGACCGACGTCGACAGCCCGGCCTCGAGCCTGGGGGTGAAAATCACCCAGCTGCCGGGCGAAGGCAAACTGCAGTACCTGGACGGCTCGACCTGGAAAGACGTTGCCACCAACCAGACGTTCAGCAAGGCCGACATCGATGCCGGCAAGCTCCGCTTCCTGCCGGACGCCAACGAATCGGGCGCGAACGGCTACGGCGGAAACGGTGTGGGCAACAACCAGGCTGACTACGCGCAGATCAAGTTCCAGCCAACCGACGGTCAACTGCTGGGCAACACCGGCACGATCAAGATCGACATCACGCCGGTGGCGGATGCTCCGACCCTGTCGGTCGCCGACAACAGCGTGAAGTCCACCGGACTGGTCAAGGAAGTCTGGACCGGCCTGTCGGGCCTGGGCACCGACGGCAGCGGCGCGAACTCGACCACCCTGAAAAACGTGATCGACGGTGCCGGCACCGCGAACTCCAAAGGCAACGTGACCAACGTGCAGTCCGACGGCAACGTGGCGGCAGGTACGGCGTCGAAGACGTCCGGCCTGATCTACCTCGAAGCCGGCAAGACCTACACCTTTACCGGCACCGGCGATGACAGCCTGCTGGTGAACATCGGCGGCAAGAACGTGGCCTCCACGACATGGGGCGCGGGCGGCAACCTCAACGGTTCGTTCACCCCGACCACCAGCGGTTACTACACCCTGGAGATCTACCACCACAACCAGAACGGTCCGGGCAGCTACGACGTCAACCTGTCAGTCAACGGCGCTGCGCCGATCGACCTGAGCAGTGCCGGCGTGCCGATCTACACCGGCGTGCAGGATCTGGTGAACTCCGGCGTGACCGTTTCCGACCTGCATGGCACCAATGGCGAAGGCTATTACGACGGCTACAAGCTCAACACCGGCGCTGAAGGCACCACCGTGAAACTGTCGTCGATCAGCACCGCGCTGACCGACACCGACGGCTCGGAAACCCTGAGCATCAAGATCAGCGGCGCACCGGTCGGTTCGGTGCTCAGCGACGGCGCGGGTCACAGCTTCACCGTGACCGCCACCAGCGGCGACGCCAACGTCACCGGCTGGAACCTCGGCAGCCTGACCGTGACCCCGCCGGCCTACTACAACGGCCAGTTCAACCTGACCGTGACCTCGACCTCCACCGAGGCCCTGGGCGGCTCGGCCAGCACCACCGCGACCATTCCGGTCACCGTTGTACCGGCGGTGTACAACTCGATTGTCGCCACCTCGGCTGACGACACCGTCACCGGCACCGATGGCAATGACATCATCGTCGCCGACATCGGCGGCCTGACCGTAGTGCCGGGCACCAACTACAACATCGCATTCATGGTCGACAGCTCGGGCAGCATGAGCACCTCGTCGATCAACGCCGCCAAAGACTCGCTGACCTCGGTGTTCAACACCCTCAAGCAGAGCATGGGCAACAACTCGGGTACGGTGAACATCTTCCTGGTGGACTTCGATACCCAGGTCAACAAGTCGGTGTCGGTAAACCTCAACGACCCGAACGCGCTGACCAAGCTCAAAGCGGTGCTGGACTCGATGACCTCCGGCGGCGGCACCAACTACGAAGACGTGTTCAAGGCCACGGCCAACTTCTTCCAGAGCGCCGAAGCGGTTGCCAATACCGGGGCGAAGAACCTCACGTACTTCATCACCGACGGCCAGCCGACCTACTACCAGAGCGGCGAACAGACCAACCCGACGCTGTACGGCAACGTGAAGCTCGACGACGTGGTGAAGACCAGCAACTACAAACTGGGCGACAGCTTCAGCACCTACATCGACAGCACGCACTACCTGACCATCAACACGGCCGGTGCCGTGGTGCTGCAGACGTACAAGAACGGCAGCTGGAACTGGAACAGTCTGGGTACGATTCACGCTCAGGGCGACGGCACATACGAGCTGTCGAACCTGGCGGGCTCCGGCAGCAGCACCAGTTCGGCCACCACCGACAACGCCAACAGCGCCTTCGCGCTGCTGGGCAACCTGTCCAACGTGGAAGCCATCGGGATCAACAGCGGTGTCAGCCTCAACGACCTGAAACCGTACGACACCGATCACAACCCGCAGACCAACATCGATCCGAAGGACCTGGCCAACTCGATCATCGGCCACACCGAAGCGACGCTGCCGGGCAACGACACGGTCAACGGCGGCGACGGCAACGACATCCTGTTCGGCGACCTGGTGAGCTTCAACGGCATTGCCGGCGAGGGTTATCAGGCGATGCAGGCGTTCGTTGCGCAGCAGACCGGCGTCGATGTCAGCAAAGTCACCACCAGCAACGTGCACCAGTACATCACCGAGCACTATCAGGCGTTCGATGTCTCCGGTGCCCACGACGGCAACGACACGCTGCTGGGCGGCGCAGGCAATGACATCCTGTTCGGCAATGGCGGCAATGACGTGCTCGATGGTGGCAAGGGCAATGACATCCTGCTGGGCGGTTCCGGCAACGACACACTGATCGGCGGTCAGGGCAACGACATCCTGATCGGCGGTTCCGGGGCCGACACCTTCGTCTGGAAAGCAGGCGACACCGGCAACGATGTGATCAAGGACTTCAACGCCAGCGAAGGTGACCGCATCGACCTGCGTGACCTGCTGCAGGGCGAGACCGGCAGCACCATCGACAACTTCCTGAAAATCACCACGGTCGACGGCGTGTCGTCGCTGCAAGTCAGCTCGGCGGGCAAGTTCAACTCCGCCGATGCGGCTGCCGCCACACCGGACGTGACGATCAAACTGGAAGGCAACAACTGGTCCACTGCCAACATTCACAACCTGATTGCCGGCAGCGACCCGACCATCAAGGTCGATCACAACAACAGCTGATGCGTGAACAAAACGACCGCCCCAATGGGGCGGTCGTCACGTTTGCGCCTTTCTTTGCGGTGACGATTTCGTCGCCACACCGCATACTCCCGTGCAGTTGGCTATGCTGCTGACAGCATGACGCCAGTCCATTTTCGAGGGATGCTCAATGTTTTACGTGCAACGCGATGCGCAGGGTCAGTTGAGTCGCGTGGAGGCTGCAGCCTGGGCCGAGGCCACGGAAACGCTGCCGGCCGACCACCATGAAATCCAGGCCTGGTTTGCCAACGCCGCCGTGGAAAACAGCCTCAAACAGCTCAAACAGAGCGATCTGGAAATGATCCGGGTGCTCGACGACCTGATCCAGGTCCTCACCCAGAAAGGCGTGATCCGCGTCACCGACCTGCCGCCGGCGGCACAGGCCAAGTTGATGGACCGGAACCAGGCCCGGGTAGCGTTGGGCGGGCTGAGCCAGTTGATCGATGATGAAGAGACCGGGTTGATCTGATCTTTTTGTCTTGTCAGTTCCCACGCTGTGGGAACTGACAATTCATCACCAAGGTTTTGGCTCACCGAAGAGCTGCCCCTGAACCCCGTACAACCCCATCTCGCGAATCACCGACAACTCCCCTTCCGTCTCCACACGTTCGGCAATCAGCGGCAGATCGATGCTGTGCGCGGCACGCTGGATCGCCTCGATGAACAGGCGCTTGTCGCTCTCCTGATCGATCGCGCGAATGTAGCTGCCATCGATCTTCAAATAGGCCAGCCCCAGCCGCGCCAGATTGCCGATCATGCTGAAGCGCCCGCCGAAACGCTGCAGGCTCAGGGAGAAACCGAGTTCACGCAGGCGCCGGGTCAACTGCTCCAGCACCGCTTGCTCCGGCAATTGCTCCTCGCCGATTTCCAGGGTCAGACGCGAGCCGAGATTGGAATGCGAGCGCAGGATCTCGAACACCTTGTTCAGCGCCTGTTGATCGGCCAGGGTCGCCGAGGACAGGTTCAGCGCCAGGGATTCTTCATGCCCGGCCATTTGCTCCAGCACTCGCTCGAGCATCAACCGGTCCAGTCGCGCGGTCCAGCCAAAGCGCTCCAGCCAGGGCAGGAAACGCCCGGCGGGAATGGTCTGGCCCTGCTCGTCGAGCAGGCGTGACAGCACTTTGTAATGCAGCACCAGTTGCGTGTCCTGCGCCGCCACCACGGGCTGGAAAAACAGTTCGAAACGCCGCTGATTCAGCGCCTGATCGAGCAAACGATGCCAGGCGTGATGATCGTCGCCGACATCCGCCACCAGGCTCTGATCGAGGCACGCCCAGTTCTGCTCGCCCTGACCTTCGGCCTGGGCCAGCGCCTGGTCCCCCAGGCTGAGGACCGCTTGCGGTGAATCACCGTGGGCGAACGGCGCCAGGCCGATGGAAGCCACAGCAGGCACATCGGTAGCACCGGTGGCGTGCAGACTGCCCAGAGCGCTGTCGAGATTCTGCGCCAGTTGCAGCGCTTCTTCACGGGTCAGGCCCGGCGCCAGCACAGCGAACTCACCGCCACGAATGCGGGTCACGAGGTTTTGGGTTTCCGGGTATCTGGCGCATTCGCGGGACAGTTGCTGACCGACCGCTTTCAACAATTCATCGGTGCGCTGACCGCCGAGGCGCTGGTTCAGCCCGGCCAGGTCCTTGACCCTCAACAGCAACAGATAACCGGAACTGGCCTGCTCCGGATTGCTCACCCGGGCGTTCAGTTGCATCTCGAAGTAGCGTCGGTTGGCCAGCCCGGTGAGGTTGTCCTGATAGGACTCGGTGCGCAGTTTTTCGCTGCGTTCGGCCTGCTCCTGGAACAACGCCTTGAGTTTCTCGACCATCTGGTTCATCGCCAGCACCACGCGACGCAGTTCAGGTGTACGCGGCAAGTCGGGCAGGCTGAGGAATTCGCGACGGGCGATGGCATGGGATTGCTTGACCATGTAATCCAGCGGCCGCAACTGGCGACGCAGCAACAGCGCGCCGAGCACCGCACTGACGGCACCGCAGACCAGCAGCCAGCCAAGGCTGCCGAGTGCGCTCTGCCAGAGCTTGGCCAGGGCGAACATCGGATGGCTGACCACTTCGACCCGCGCCGCCTGTTCCCAACCACGGCTGACCAGCGCATCGCCACCGGCCGGCTCGAGGCCGATCAGCTTGACGAACCAGTCCGGAACGTTGGTGACGGCAGGAATGCCGCTGCGTTCGACGATGGTCTGGTCGGTCTTCAGATCGACCACACGGATGCTCGAGTAATAACCGCTGTCGAAGATCGAACTGACCAGCAGCTCGACCATCGCCGGGTCATCGATATTCGGTGTCAGCGACAGCGCCAGCGCCGTGGCGGCGTCCTGGGCGTGGGAGCGCAACTGGTTGACGTACTGGGTGCGCGAGCTCTCCAGACTGACCATGAAGCTGCCGGTGAAGGCGACCACCAGGAACAGACAGATAGCGATCAACAGCTGTTTGAACAAAGACATCTGAGCGCGTGCTCCTAGTTAGTCGTCTCGACCGGGAATCCTTCGGCCTGCATTTTCTTCAACACATCCTGCCAGCGTGACAGGCGTTTGGTGTCGCCGACCTTTTTGTTGCCCTTGGCGCCCGGCAGGTACAGACCTTCGGCATTGAAAGAGTAGACCGGCAGCAAATCGGTACGCTCGGAGGCCGGTTTGATCGGGTCGATCAGGCTGTCGAGCACCAGCGGCATGGCATCGGGACTGGAATAGTAGGTCAACACCATGTGCGCCCGGTTCTGGCGAAGAGCCTTGACGTAGGTGATGCGCAACTTGTCACTGGCCACACCGAGGTGGCGCAGGCTGAAATACTTGGCGATCGCGTAGTCTTCACAGTCACCGGCGCCCTTCCACAAGGCTTCGATGGGTGTCTCCCAGTAATCGACCTGGCCCCACAGATCGATATCCTCGACATAGCGCATCTGTTTGTTGAAAAACAGGTTCACCACCTTGAGCTTTTCCATTTCGCTGACCTGCTTCTGGGTGGCCAGCAGGTTCTGCCAGGCATCGATCCGCTGTTGCCCGGCGCCCAGCGGTCCGTACAATGCCGTGGCCTTGCGGCTGATCGCGGAAAAATCCCAATCGGCATGCAGGCCGCCCAGCATGATGCCGGCCAGCAGCAGCGCGCAGACAAACCAGCGCACGAACCGGGGGATCGCGAAACGTACCGCCAATGCTAGGCATCCAGGGCAGGAGGAAAGGCGTCTGATGGTGAAGGTTAGTCCAGCAAAAAACAATGGCACCCTGAGATCATCGCATGCGCGCTAAACTTCAGATGTGACAGGGTTCTTCTACACGGTTTGACAACCCGTAGAGCAATCACTAGTGTCCTTTGGATCCAAATTTCGCAGTCAACAGGGTGTGCAGTTGTGACCCAGAAGCCCAAGCCACTCCACAGCATCAAAGTCGACGGGCCGATTCCCGCGCACCTGGCGCGCTCGGTCATCGAAGAAACATTGCGCTCGGCTATTCTCGACGGACGCCTGCCGTGCGGCACTGCCGTGCGCCAGCAGGACCTGGCGGACCTCTTCGGCGTCAGCCGCATGCCGGTGCGCGAAGCGTTGCGTCAACTGGAAGCCCAAGGCCTGTTGAGCGTGGTCGCCCACAAGGGGGCCGTGGTGGCGCCGTTGATCCAGGGCGATGCGACCGAAACCTACGAGCTGCGGATCCTGCTGGAGTCCGAAGCGTTACGCCAGTCGATCCCGCTGCTGACCAGCGCCGATCACGAACGCGCCGCCGGTTACATCGAAGAGCTGGAAACCGAGCACGACTACACCGAAATCGGCCGGCTCAATCGCCTGTTCCACATGGCACTTTATTGCCAATCCCCGAACGGTCGTCTGCTGCGGCTGGTCGAGGACGGTTTGAATGAAGAGGAACGCTTTCTGCGCTTCAACCTTGAGGCCATGGGGCTGGGCAAGATCTCCCAGGACGATCACCGGGCGTTGCTGGAAGCCGTAAAGCAACGGGACACCCCGCTCGCGGTCGCATTGCTGGAGCAACACCTCAATCGCGGTGTCGAGGTCATCACTCGTTACCTTGCCAGCCCCGCCGCCCAGAACCGCAAGACAGCCCGCTGACTCTCCTATTTCGGGTGGACTCGCGTTCACCCGGTGAATAACCCGCTTACAAATCCCCATCCCGATCGCGCTCAATTGCCGTGGCACTTGCGTGCCTGCGCTCTAACCTCCCCCCAGCTTCGGACAGCCCGGAATTTGCACCGCAAGGAAGTCATTTTCGACGATAGCCGCGGCGCCGAATTACGCGCACCCTTGGATCGCCAACCCACTATAGAACGGGGACGCGCCGCCCCGGCAGCAGTCCCCGCACCAGGAACCTACGGAAGGAGCCTTGTCACGGGAAAAGGAAGATACGCCGCCGTACCAGGCCAACTTCATCCCCTCAGATCATTTCAATCAACTCATTAGAAAGTTGCTTCGAGTGAGGCATTCACTCTTGTTATTCAATTTTGGTCTTTAAACACCGAAAGGAGCAACTACGCCCAAATAAAACTTTAATCAAAAGTTTTATAAGCCCAACTCACGCCAGAAAAACAGCAAACTTAAATTTATTGAAAATATACTTGTTAAGTTGTTTTGCGATGTATTAGTTTTTCTTCGCCGGGATTTTTATCACACCGAAAAACCGGCAAGCTCCAACAGTCAGGCCCGGTGCATGCCAGTCTTTACTGGCGTGCCGATGTACCAGGCCTCTCTCTACAACTTTAACTTTCATCGAAACGAATGAGGCTATCGCTCGCCTGGAATATATATCCAACGTTGTTAGCCATTGATTGAGCAGTCCCTATATCCCTATAAGCCAGAGGCTCGCATCATGCCAACTAAAGAACAACTCGCCCAAAAAAAAGCCGAACTCAGTGTTCATCCGATTTTCTCCGAAATCGACTCGCTGCCGGTGTTGCGGCGCTTCATGGAATCCCATGTATTTGCCGTGTGGGACTTCATGTCGCTGACCAAGCGCCTGCAACAGGAACTGACCTGCACCCGACTGCCGTGGCTGCCGCCGCGGGATCCGCACGCCGCACGGCTTATCAATGAAATCGTACTGGGCGAGGAGTCGGACGACCGACTGACCCACGGTCATTACAGTCATTTCGAGTTGTACCTGGATGCGATGCGCGAAGTCGGTGCGAACACCTCGGCGGTGGAGCGTTTCGTCGCATTGCAGCAAGAGGGCGTGAGCTACGACGTCGCGCTGCAAAGTGTCGATGTCGATCCGGCCGCCGCACAGTTCGTCCGCGAAACCCTGCACACCGCGCTGCACGCACCAGGACACAGCGTTGCTGCGGCTTTTCTGCATGGGCGCGAGAGTGTGATTCCAACCATGTTCCAGCGCATGCTCGATGCCTGGGGCATCGGTGTCGAACAGGCGCCAACCTTTCGTTACTACCTGGAGCGACACATCGAAGTCGACTCCGAAGACCACGGCCCGGCCGCCGAGCATCTGCTGGAGCGCCTGGTCGCTGGTGATCCGCAACGTGAGGCCGAGGTCTATGCCAGCGCCATCGCCGCTGTGGAAAGCCGCATCGCGCTATGGGACGGCCTGCGCCAGAGCATGCGCGAGCCACTGGCGGAGGTGGCCGAATGAACGCCGCCGACTACCAATCCTTCGCCGACGCCTGGGAAAGCCGCGCCACCATCCGCACCCGGCCGCGCCGCGTGCTGGAGGACGATGCGCGGCTGATCTATCCGCTCAGCCGCCAACCGCTGGTGCTCAGTGAAACCTTCCTGCGCGAATGCCCGGAGCAACGAGATTTTGCCTTGGTGCAGACGCTGTACAAGTTCATCAACGACGTGGTGATTTTCGAGACGGAGATCGTCGACAAGACCGCCCGCAGCATCGCCAAGAATCGCTTCGCCATGGCCTTCCCGTTCGCCTGTCGCTACGACGCCATGACCGTTGTCGTGGACGAGGATTACCACGCGCTGGTGGCGATGGACTTCATGCAGCAGACCGTCGCCCTGACCGGTATCGAGCCCATCGAGTTGCCGAATGAAATCGAACTGAGCCGGGCGATTCCTGCTGCGGTGGAACTGGCTCCGGAACATCTGCGCAGCGCTGTGGAACTGATCTGCGTCGCCATCGCCGAGAACACCGTGACCGGCGATGTCGCGGCATTTGCCCGGGATGACACGGTCAAGCCGTCGATCAAGGGCCTGATGGCCGACCATCTGCTCGACGAGGGCCGGCACTCGAGTTTCTGGGCGCGGATGGTACGCATCTACTGGCACACCGCAAGCGATGCGGATCGCGAATGCATCGCGCAGATCCTGCCGGTATTTATCGGCCACTACCTGACCAACGACATCCAGAAGTCCTTCGACCTGCGTCTGATCGATGCCTTGCCGGTCAACGATGCAACACGTCGCGAGCTGAAGGAAGAGATGGCCGGGCTGGCTTTCCCGATCAATCGCCACCACCCGTTGGTGGGCAACATCGTGCGGTTTTTCCACAACAGTTCATTGCTCGACACACCGTGCGTACAGCACGCCCTGCGTGACTACCTGGTATGACAAGGAGGCTGACATGAGACGTCTCGACATTTTGCTGAGGGGCCGCAGCCAGGCCTTGACCGACCTGGCGCAAGAGCTCGAACAACACGGTCATGCAGTGCTGACGGAAGCTGCATTGTCGGCGGATCTGGTGATCGATGACGGCAGTCTTGCGCCGCAGGATTACGGCGCGACACCGCAGCTCACATTGCGCCTGGGTGTGGATGCAACGGGCAACGGCGGTTTGCCGGTGCTCGATCTGCTGTGCCTGTGCAATTCGACACTGCTGAGCCGCGTGCCCATTGCCGACGAACTGTCCGGCAACGGTCAGGCCCTGCGCCAGCGAACACTCGCGCTGGTGGTGGACGAAGTTGCGCTGCTGGTCAGCCGCTTCTCCCGCGATGCCGAGTATTTCCAGCACGCGACGACGGCCCGGGCGCCGGACTTCGAGCAGGTGGAAAACCTGCTGTTTCTCGACAGCCTGGCCTACGTCCATCGCTTCAATGCCACGGCCAATCCGTCCTTGCTGCAACAGGGGCATACCCCGCTCATCGAGCGCCTGCAACAAAGCCTGTTCAAGCACGCGGAGCGCCCGGCGCTGCACCTCGCCGAACAGTCGATCAGCTATCGCCAGCTGCATGATCACAGCCGGGCGATCCAGCAGCGATTGCTGGCAATGCTGGAGGCACAACCGCAACCGTGGGTCGTGGGGATTTGCCTGCCGAAATGCGATGCGCTGTTTGCCTCTATTCTGGCGATTCTCGGCAGCGGCGCGGTGTATTTGCCGCTGGAGCCAAGTCATCCGCTTCAGCGCCAGCAGTACATCCTGGAAAACGCCGGGGCGGTGTTGCTGCTGCACGATGGCGAACATCCGCTGAGCGGTTCGATGCCGGGGCTGGATGTCTGCCGCATCGACCACACTGAAGTCGATCTGACGCTACCGCTGATGCTTCACCGGCCCGAGCTCGATTCACCCTGCATGGCGCTCTACACCTCGGGCACCACCGGCCATCCGAAGGGTGTGCTGCTCAGTCAGGCGAACCTGGCGCATTTCACGGCGTGGTACGCCGACTACGTGCAGTTGGACGCCGAGAGCCGGGTGCTGCAGTTCTCGTCGTTGAGTTTTGATTCATCGCTGATCGACATTTTCCCGACCCTGCTTGAAGGCGCGGAACTGGTGGTGCCCGACGACAATCAGCGCCGCGATCCACTGCAACTGGTGGCGCTGATTCGCCGTCGACAGCTGACTCACGCCTTCCTGCCGCCGGCACTACTGAGCATCCTGCCACTGGAGCAACTGAAAAGTGTCGGGCAGATCATGACCGGCGGCGATGTCTGCGAGCCGTTCGTGATCGAGCAACTGACGCGTCAGGGCATGCTGCACAACCTTTACGGTCCTACCGAAGCCACCGTGCTGATCACCGCGCGGCAACTGCAACCGGGCGACAGCAATCGCAGCCTCGGCGGGCCGATTGCCAACAGTCAGGTGCTGATCCTCGATGACGACCTGCAACCAGTGCCCGAGCAGACCGTAGGTGAACTGTTCATCATCGGCCCCGGTGTGTGTCTGGGCTACCTGAACAATCCACAGCAGACCGCCGAGCGCTATCTGAATCTGGAGTTGCCGGACGGCCAGCGTCTGCGCGCCTATCGCAGCGGCGACATGGCCAAGTGGGGCGAAGACGGCATCGAGCTGTGCGGGCGACGCGATAATCAGGTGAAGATCCGCGGCTTTCGGGTCGAGCCTGAAGAGATCGAGCGGTGTCTGCGCGAGAGTCAGCTGTATCGGCAGATTGCCGTGGTGATCGACAGTCAACGGCGGATTCTGGCCTTTCTCGCCCAGCCGCAATCGGATGCCGCACGCGATGCACTGAAGGCACATGCCCAGCAATTCTTGCCCGACTACATGCAACCCGTAGCGTGGACGGAACTACCTAACATGCCGTTCGCGGCCAACGGCAAAGTCGATCGCAAGGCATTGCTGGAGCTGCCGGTCAGCGTGCAAGTCAGCGGTCCGAAATGCCTGCCGGCCAACGCCGACGAAGCGCTGCTGCTGGATATCTGGGGCGAACTGCTGGAGCTGCCGACCAGCGACATCTCCACCGATGAAAGCTTCTTCAATCTCGGCGGTCACTCGATTCTGCTGTCGCGCATGCTCCTGCGTCTGCGGGAGGAATTCGGTCGCAGCATCTCGATCAACCGCTTCATCGAACGGCCGACCATCGCCAAGCTCGCCACGCTGGTGCGCGGCACCGATGACAGCGCGGTACTCAGCGCCCAGGCGATGGCCGACGCCGAGCGACCGCTGGACATCGAACCGTTGCCGATCAGCCGCATGGGCGATGTACACAAGGTGATCGTCACTGGCGCCAACAGTTTTGTCGGCGTGCACATCGTCGAAGCCCTGCTGGGATGGGGTGCCAGCGAGGTCGCGTGTCTGGTGCGCGACGGTGCCGGGCAATCGGCGGTGCAGCGCTTTGCCCAGGCGCTTCGGGAGAACCGGCTGGAGCATCTGGACCTGAGTCGGGTGCGGGTCTATTCGGCAGACATCACCCGGCCGCAGTTGGGACTGTCCGATGACGACTACCAGCGACTTGACCGTGAGTTCGGCGCGCTGGTGCACAACGCGGCGAACGTCAATCACGTCCTCGATTACGAGTCGCTGGCGGCGGACAACGTCGAGCCGGTTTTCGAACTGCTCAGGTTGTGCGAAGGGCGCAGCAAGAAGGTGTTCAATTTCGTCTCGACGCTGTCGGCTTCCAGCACCGTCGACGACACAGGCCGGGTGCTGGAACTGCCCGCCGCACCGACGCCGCCGATCTACATCCGCAACGGCTACAACCTGTCGAAGTGGGTCGGCGAACGCATCCTCGAACGGGCGCGGGAACGTGGCGTGCGGGTCAATCTGTATCGGCCAGGCAACATCAGTTTCAACAGCCTCAGCGGCGTCTGCCAGCCGCACAAGAACCGTTTGATGCTGATGCTCAAGGGCTCGATCCAGCTCGGGCAGGTGCCGGCCTTCGCGCTGAATTTCGACCTGATGCCGGTGGATTTTCTGGCACGTTTCATCGCCTTCCACGCCAGCCGTTATTCGCCGGAGCGGGCGGTGTTCAACCTGCATAACCCGGAGCCTTTGAGCTGGGATGCCTACGTCGCGTCGTTCCGTGAAACCGGCAGCGAGTTTGCGCTGGTTAGCGTCGCCGACTGGCAGCAGCAACTGGGCCGGGTCGATGCCGACAACGCGCTGTTCGGCGTGCTCGGTTTCTACCTCAACGGCTTCGAGGAAGACATCGGCGACATCTCCCTGATCGGCCACGCCAACGCCCAGGCCGGCGTGCAGCAGATGGGCGCGCACTACCCGGAAAAATCCCCGGCGCTGCTGCGTCGCGGCTGCGATTACCTGAAAGAAATCAACTTCATCTGACTCAACCACCAAGGAGCAACACCATGAGCAATCTTCAACCCGACACCCTGATCAAGAATCCTCACGGCTGCCACGTCGTGTCTTCGGTGGAAGTGCCGGTAGACGCCAGGCAGGTGTGGGCGGTGGTCGGCAAGTTCGACGGCTTCGACCGTTTCATTCCGGCCCTGTCGCACATCGAGATGACCGGCGAAGGCGTGTCTTCGCTGCGCAAGAAGTTCTTCAAGGATGGCAACGTTGTGGTCGAGCAACTCAACTCCCGGGACGACCAGGCGCTGCGCATGACCTGGACCACCATCTACAACACCCTGGGCGTGGCCAATCTTTGGGCAGCGATGAATGTGGAATCGCTGGGCGCGGGCAAGTCGCGGGCGACCTGGACGATCATCGCCGAGCCGGCCAGCGGTGGGCCCGAGGCGCTGCCGGGGTTCAAGGATTTCGTCCAGGGATTTGCCGATGATGCGATGGGCAATGTGCTGAAGCTGTTTGTGTAAGGCATGAAAAAGCCCGCTGCGGATCACACCGCAGCGGGCTTCTTTTGATCGCAAAAGATCAGATCTTGAAGCTGTCGACCAGTTGTTTCAACCGGTTGGCCTGCTGCGACAACGCATCGCAATCCTTCAACGTCTCATTGAGGTTGGCCACGCTCTGCTGGTTCAGCAGGTTGATCTGGTTAACGTCGACATTGAGGGTTTCCACCACGGCGGTCTGCTCTTCTGTCGCAGCGGCCACCGACTGGTTCATGCCGTCGATTTCGCCGATGCGCTGGGTCACGCTGACCAGACGCAGGCCCGCCTGGTTCGCCACTTCCACGGATTGCTCGCTGGACGCCTGACTGGCGTTCATGGTGCTCACTGCTTCGCGGGAGCCGACCTGCAGCGAGGTGATCATTTTGTGGATCTCTTCTGCCGATTCCTGGGTGCGGTGAGCGAGGTTGCGCACCTCGTCCGCCACCACCGCAAAGCCGCGACCGGCTTCACCGGCACGGGCCGCTTCAATGGCCGCGTTGAGTGCCAGCAGGTTGGTCTGTTGGGAGATGCCTTTGATCACATCGAGAATGTGGCCGATGTTGTCGGTGCTCGCATTCAGGGTTTCGATCTGGGTGCACGACAGGCTGATCTTCTGCGACAGCTCGGTCATCGCCTGAATCGTCTGCTCGACCACCTGACGTCCGTCATCGGCTTGCTCGCTCGCACCGCTGGCGTGTTGCGAAGCATCGGCGGCGTTGCGGGCGATTTCCTGGGTCGCGGCACCCAACTGATTGATCGCGGCCGCCACGCTGTTGGTGCGTGCGCTTTGCTCGTCGGAACCGATGATCGAGGCATTGGACGATGCCATCACCCGTTGCGACAGGTCGTGTACGTGGCGAGTCGCGGAAGACACTTC
The DNA here is from genome assembly GCF_046231795.1 of Pseudomonas sp. KCJK9016. Classification (NCBI taxonomy): domain Bacteria; kingdom Pseudomonadati; phylum Pseudomonadota; class Gammaproteobacteria; order Pseudomonadales; family Pseudomonadaceae; genus Pseudomonas; species Pseudomonas sp. KCJK9016. The sequence continues at coordinate 263,745 of NZ_JBJJMM010000005.1, forward strand.
GGAAATGGACGCGTGAATCCGCTCCACGAACTGGTTGAACGAGCTGCCCAGCTCACCGAATTCGTCTTTGCTTTCCACCACCAGACGACGGGTCAGGTCACCTTCGCCTTGGGCGATGTCCTGCATCGCGCGGCCCATGGTGATCAGCGGACGCATCAGAACAGTGATCAACAGGCTCAGGAATACCGCAATCGCGCCTACCGCAACAAACATCGCGATCAGCGCCGAGGTACGAAACTGACTCAATGCAGCGTAGGCCTTGTCGCGGTCGATCGACAGACCGATGTACCACTCGGCATTCGGCAGGCCAGTGACAGGGGTAAACGACAGGATGCGCTCCTGGCCATTGAGCACCACGTTCTGGTTACCCTTCTGGATGCGCACATCGGCGTTCGGATAGATGTCCTTGAGGTTCTTCATCACCTGGTCTTTGTCCGGGCTGACGATCACCTGACCGTCACCGCTGACCAGGAATGCGTGGCCAAGGCCGCCGAAGTCGACCGAGTTGATGATCTTCACCAGGGTTTCCAGGCTCAGGTCACCGCCCACTACACCGAGCAGCTCACCGTTCTTTTTTACCGGCATGGCGATGGTCACTACCAGACCGCCGACGGCAGCCATGTACGGCGGAGTCAGCATGGTTTTGTCAGCGGCCACAGCCTGCTTGTACCAGGGACGCTGACGCGGGTCGTAGCCGTCCGGCATCTTCGCGTCCGGACGCTGGGTGAATACACCGTTGGACTGGCCGACATAGGTGAACTGGAAATTCGAGGTGAAGGCCGGTTGATCGACCAGACCCGGGAAGTCGGCATTCTTGCCCTGATGAGCGACGTTCTGCGCGAGGTTTTCCAGCACCAGAATCCGCCCGCTCATCCAGTTCTGCACACTGCTTGCAGTCAGATCACCGGCTTGCTGGACGGAGGACTGGAGATTCTGGCGAATGGTGTTTCGCTGCAGGTAATCGTTGTAAAAAGTGAACAACGCGAACGCCAGGACCACGACGCCCGAGGCTGCCAACAAAATTTTATGGCTGAACTTGAGATTCATTTCATGGGACTTCTTATGCCAAAAGTGGGGATGCGTTCCGGATGCAACATTCCATGTACAGCGCAGGCAACGTTCTGTCAGCTGCTCTACTTTGGTGCACGCATGTCTCACTAGTCTGTCGGCACGATTCGAATAAAACTTAGCGCTTTGTATGAAATGGATGGCATTTCTGCCAGATTCCCGCCGAATGGTGTGCGCCGAGCCCTGAAACGACAAAACCCCGACTGCTTTCGCAATCGGGGTTTCGGAATTC